>JAGQNA010000009.1 GCA_020428315.1 Candidatus Saccharimonadota bacterium | reverse complement strand
CCTCGGTGTCATTACATGCATAGCCAACCATAATTCCTTGGTCGCCGGCTCCGCCAGTATCGACTCCCTGTGCAATCTCTGGGCTTTGGGCAGCTATATTCTCAATTACTTTTACGTTTGGAGCGACACCATGAATAATTTTTGGGACATCAACTAGCTTTGACTTCGACGACACCTCACCCGTTACAAAGACCATACCATGACCACCTGCTACATCGATAGCTACTCGGGCAGCTGGGTCTTCATTTAAGTGGGCATCTAGGATAGCGTCAGAAATTTGATCACAAATTTTATCTGGATGTCCAGGTGAGACGCATTCCGCGGTTCTGTAGTTTGTCATAAAAAATACTCCTTTTACGTATCTTCTGGCCTGGAAGATAAAAGGAGTAAACTCGGATATCTTCCCTATGCTAGATAGGCTAGAATTAGCACCGAATCAAATCGGTTGCTGGCAGGTCATCAAGCTAGATCTTTCACTGCACTCTGGATACGAACTGTTAATGATATGTCTATTGTAGCATGTTTATCTGGCCATAGTGCTTAATCATCATCCGGTGTTGCGATAATGACATATCGACCGGCTGCTGCTCCACTTAGCATACAGCTATATAAGGTAAGCCTTGGCTCGACAGACGGATTTTCGATATATAGAGACGTCGGTGTAACTTCAATTTTGTCTGAAACAGAGTATGTATACCACTTTTTCTGATAAAAAACTCGAATTTTGTCGCCAATAACTAAGCTATCAATCTTGAAAAATGGTGATCTACGTCTAGTTTCACCCGGGGTATTACCGATCTCAAACCGATGTGCTGCCAAAATAAAATTTCCACCTTTTTCAGGGTTACCATTTTCTGGTTTTCTATGCCAGGCACCTTTTTCAAGTACGTTTGCATCACCGGTAAAGAATGGTACCTCGATTCCCATCTTATCGATTTGTACTCGGTTTCTATTGTCTGTTGCATCATTCTGTTTGTTTAGGTCGATTGGAGAGGCCGAGATGTACGGTATCGGTGTAAGCTGTGGCGCTAGTAATGTGGCTCCAATGTAAATAACAGATAAAACTAGACCAGTAGATACAAAAAGAAAAAATATTGATTTAGCAGTATGTCGTGTTGGCCGTTTTGTTGGATGGCTCATACCTCTATTATTCTATCTATAGGAAAATAAATCAAACACCTAGCATGTGAGTTAAATAGAAAAATATTAAAAAAAGATATTGACAATCTTTCCAACTCGGCGCAGTATATAGTTAATAGCTAATGTGGAGGAAAATGCTATGCGGGTAAAAAACTATTATTTAATATCAATTTTTACTGTTGCAGCATACCTGACGGGGTCTATGATCTATTCGCCAAGTGTATCAGCGGCACAAGATGGAGAAAATGGACCCATTGTCTATACAGAGAATACTTACGATGTCAAGGGCGAAGACTCTGTAGAAGTACAAGGGAAAGTTATTACTACCTCTCAGGATGGGAGTAATGAACAAGTCGTCGCCGAGACAGAAAATGCAATATCGGCAGCGGGAATTTCTGGTCCTACAGCTGAGAATAATCATGATATTGCTTATGGAGAAATCTCAGAGGTAGGTTGTGTCGGCTCCAGCGATTGTGCAGCTACCGTAAGTAAGGTTACGACAGATAAGGATGGTGTTGCTGTTGGCACTCCTGCAGAACTAACCAAGCTGGATAGCCTAGTCGATGGAAAAAGCGAAAATCGAGTTGGTAATTTGTCTTATTCACCAGATGGTAAGACAGTATTAGCTACACAGTACAGTGATAAAAGACGCGGTGATGATAAATCAGCGGTTATTGCGATCGACAACGATACAGGTGCGACTAGTGAGGTGGTTGCCCCACGTGAGGACCCACATTTAAATGCGGGTTACGCAGATGACGGTACTATCTATTATAGTAGAACTAACAAGCGTGGCAATGTCGATATATGGTATATCAAAAAAGATAATCCTACACCAGAGAGACTAACTAAGACCAGGCGAATAAATGAGTTTTTCTTGGACGTATCTCCAGACAATAAGTCGGTGTTAGTTGTAGATGTAAATAGTGAATCATGCTACTACTCTTATGGAATGTATGCAAGTTTGAATCTGGATTATAATCCGTATTGTGACTACTATCTAGTAAGTACAGCGGACGGCAGTATTAGCACTATCTCTGGCCTGCCTGAGGAGTTTGTACCAGCTTATTTCTCACCAGATAACACCAAGCTTATTGGAACACGCTTTGCTGGTCTAACTCTTGCAAGATCTTTCAATATATCTGATTATCCTAGTAGTGATGTTACTGCGACCTTTGATCTAAACACGCATGAACTTGCGATGATTTCTGAGCGAATCGGTGTCCAACAATGGGCGCCACGCGTAGAACAGACTACTGTAGAAAACGAAACAAAACCAGGTATGGGTGTTGTGGTTAACGCGGTTAAAGCCACCAAGAAAGTGCAGTCTAAAACTGTAGAAACTCTACCAGCTACCGGGGATAATATGAACACATTAGTATACTCAATGATAGCGCTACTGATCGCAAGTGCCGGCTCTATCTGGTATACACTTTCAAATCGAAAATAAGTTATTAAAAAAACATTCACGCCTCTGCGGAGTACTCTGTAGGGGCGTGAATAATATACTTTGAGTTTTTCCAGTAGAGTGTTGAGAAATCTCTAGTCCCTACAGCGCAATCCTTACCTACTTGGCTTGTATATTGGGTTTGAGCTCTGCTGCGATTGTTGCATTCGCGGATCAGACCAGCCATTTATTGATATACTCGAATCGCTATTCTGTGACTGTGAGGCGAACTCTTCACCGTTACAAGTAAGTGGATGTGCATCTCTATATTCTCTAGAGATTATCAAGTCACTGCGGTTTTTTATGCCCAGTGCTTGATATGATGCAAAAATACTATCTGGCATGACGTCAAAATAAGACACGTATGTCCCGTTGATTTGCCCGGCCTGCACCGCAATGTCGGTTGAACTCAAACGACTAATGTCGCCAATATGCTGACCCGCACTAACATGACTGCCGTTTTTGATACCTTCTATGGGATAGACATGAAAAATTCGGATACTATAACCGTTGGCATTATCCGGTGTAATGTAAATTTGTTTCCCAACTGGGAAATTCTCAGACCGAATGTCTGTAATCACGCCATCTACTGGGGCGTAGATTGCTACTGCGGTGCTGGTGGTTGGTGCTGGTGGTAGTCGTTTCCCCTGAGATTCTGATTGACTAGATAGCGTTTGCATATCTTTATCTGTGAAAGCCGGCGTAAAGTAATGCTTCATGCTTCGACAGGTTTCTCCACCGTTCGAAAAGTCATGGCCTTCACCAGAGCGAAACTTTGATATAGACCCAATCTTTGTTAGGTCTACAAAGTTATGCTGGATAAACTTAGCTGGATTATTAGCATTGACTGGCGTAAGCAGTCCCCGCTGCCAAGCAATCAATCCACCGGTTACTAGTAAAGATATGATTATCACACAAGCTGCAAGCCATAATTTATTCCGTTTCATGCTGACTAGGATAGTATCGTTAGTGGATAGTTGCAATATATTAAATATCTTGCTCAACTAGCTTATACGATAAATGCCAGATTGGTAGAAGTACTTGAGACGTCTATCTAATTTCTGACACTACAGTCAAATAGTTCGAATTAAGATATGATGTATATATCGAGGAAGCATCATTTAAAAAACTTTAGGTAAAAAATAAGGAGAGCAAAAAAATGAGCAAAATTGTTTATTTTATTCGTCACGGAGAAAGCGAGGCGAATATAAAAGGTGTTATGGCTGGTAGCAACGATAATTCGTCGCTGACAGAACTTGGTAAACAGCAAGCCAAAGATACCGCGCGAAATCTCAAAGGTATATATTTTGATCTCATTGTTTCTTCTCCGATGTCTAGAACGCTAGATACCACTAAGATTATTATGAATGAACTTGGTATAGAAAAAGAGATAATCATAAAACTAGAGTTCATAGAGCGCGATGTCGGCAAATTTGTAGGCAAACCAAGAGAAGCATATTTTACGTTTCTTGCTGAAGGTGGAGAGACCGGGGAGAGTGCAACAGATATGCAAAGTCGTTTGCGAGCGGGCTTACGTTGGCTCAAGGAGCAAGATTTTGAAAACCCCTTAGTCATAACCCATAATGGTACTATCCGCATGATTAGGACTGTCCTAGAGGGCCTACCAGCAAAAGATTTTACGAATATTCCAACGCTTAGAAATGGCGAATACCGTAAAGTTGATTTAGAATTAGTTACTTTATAGCCGCAAGTCGCTAGAGTGACAGTACTCTTGTCGGTTAATTCTGAATCCTTTAAGGGGTTGAGAACTTGACAAAAGTTTTATCTTATAGATATATAGGATATATGAATTCCGACCCAACTCTAGGTAGCGATAGCGGTAGTTTCGACGATGAGCTAAGGGACTTAATTGATGCCGAGAGAAGAAAAATGCAACTAAATCGTGATACTCGTCAGCTTCAAGATAGAATAGTCATGCGTCTTATTGATGATAACTTTCCAATGCTGCCGGACTCTTGGAAATTAGAGCGCAGCTTGGTGTCGAGTCTGGCTTTGATGAGGTATATAGCCATCTTGAAGCCAAGTACCATAAGCTTGAAGGCGAGACTGCTGCAGCGACTGGCTTAGATGAAGATCTAAAGAGAGACCTTGAATTAGTATCTTCACAATGCAAGTTAATCTCTACTATTCTGCAACTCGCAGTCCTAGCACTTACTCAAAAGGACGATTTAGATCATATTCAAGAGCGGGACAGCAATCTACCAAGCACGAGCGAAGACACGGCAGATGATTCTAGTCGTGCGCGTGAGGCTGCCTATGATGTGCGTAAGAAGGTCGAGGCCAAAGTGTTGTTAGACTCAGAAATCGATAGAAGTCTAGCAGTGCGTATTCTTCAGGCTGTCGCATCTGAATTTACAGGTGAATCACTTTTACCCATAACTGAGGAGTCTGAAATGTACATTGCGAAGTACAGGCTGGAAAAATTGCGGAGTGAGAATATTTACGTAATTGTGCATAATTATACTGGAAGAGCTCGTAATATGTTAAAATCAAAATTTTCAGACCACCAGAAAAGACATCCCGACTTTGACGAATTCATTCTCCATCTTAGCTCAGCGATCGCACGGTCCTTAGTACCCGAAAACTATTATAGTGACGAGGAATTAGAAACTAGTAAGGAGTATATTCGCTCTATGTTAGAGTCATCAGCAAGGATTGCCCCTCAGATAGGGTTAAGCGATGTCGAACTTGACTCAATTTTTATAGAAATCTTAACAGAGCTTTCACCTTCATAAGGTAAGGACACTTTTCTGCTGTCCAATACTGCTCCACGCTTTATTAGCTGGTCTTATTGTGTAAGTAATGTTCGAAAAGACACGGTCTTTTCTCTAGATACCTATAATTATGGAATTGTGTCGCATAGCCTCTATAGCTTGCTCTAAGTCGCTCACCTTTACTCCAAAGAAACCCGAGTCATAGGTAGTGGTGACGATGACACTAATACCACTGTCTGCCAGTGGCTGAGCTATCCGCGCAACCATGCCAACTATATTATCTTCTATCGACCCTTTGTATTGAAACAGTCGCCAGTCTCTATCTGCTACAATATTGTTAGAGATTAGCGATTGAGCACACAAAATAGAAGCTTCGTCGCTCGACTTTGAAAAGCTATAGAATTCACTCGACTCAGATACGCTCACCGGGATGTCGTCTGCCGGGCTCAGCTTCGCCACACAATACACCGAGGGAAGTAATTTCAAATTAATACTCATCTTTTGATTGTAGCAGAAAATTGGCTCCCTCAACTTAGGGCTATCGGAAGTCAGGCAGGGGTTTTGTTTTTTGGCTGAAAAGACTTTTGGCGAACCGCCCTACGACACTAGGCGGTTTGTTCTTTTGCGGCTTTTAGTAAAGCAAGATCACGCTTTTGTATAAACTTGCCCTCATAATTTGTTGGTTCGTCTTGTTCAAGCAGTGCGATAGCACTGTCGATGTTATCCGTCCAAACTATCGAAAATTGTTCTCGCAATTCTTTCTCGGTAAAGTCTGGTTCACCTTTTTCGCCAATTTGTGTAGCAGTGAAACAATAAGATGTTTGCTCTAACTCAGATTGATCTCTGCACTCAATAATCTCGCCAACTTCGCCAGTTAATTTGGCTTGACAGCCGATTTCCTCTAACAATTCTCGTTCTAGTGCTGTTGGTACGTCCTCTCCCTCATCAATACCACCACCAGGCAATTTATGGTAGTCATAAAGCCCCACACGCAACAGGGCAATTTTACCAGCATTGTCAGACACGACCGCACGAGCGGCTTCACGCTTGCGAAAATTGCCAGTGTCTATGATTGGTGCTTCTGGCACAATGTCTTGTTCGTGAATTGTGAGTATGTTTTTCATAAATAATCAGCTACTTTCTATTTATAATAATCTCGCTAATCTCTGCTTGCTTAGGCGTTTCAACGACCTTAACAAGTTCGTTAGCAATAATTTCTACTGGCATCCAGTTTTCTGGGTCGGGTAACTGCTCGCCAGTAATTTTTTCAAGCATTTTATTACGCATACCACCTGGACAAAAACTAATTGCTCGTGATTTTTTGCCCTTAAATAGTTCTTGTAATGATTTGGTGTAGCCACGCATTGCCCATTTACTGCTAACATAAACTGGTTCGCTCGCAGAGCCTTTTGTACCAGCCGTAGAGGAAACATTTATAACGTCGGCTTCATCTTTGATAATTTTATCAAGCAAAAAATTAACGAGATAAATTGTGCCCATAACATTTGTGGAATACACATTTACGATATCGCTAAATTGTTTTTCGTCTGTGCGGTCAAATCTACTCATAATGCCGGCACAGTTTATTAAAGTCGTAATTGGAGTGTCTAACTCTAAAACTTGTTTAATGGCGTTTTCAATAGACTTTTCATCTGTTAAATCAAGAGTGATGTGTTTAATTCTGTCGTCAGTTGGTTTTGAGCGAGAAAGAGAAAAAACATCATAGCCTTTTTCAAGCAACAGTTGTGCAGTGGCAAAACCCAGACCATCGCTCGCACCAGTAATTAAAATCGTTTTCATAAGTGTAATTATAGCACTTTTAATGCCAAAAATCTTTCCAGCAAAAAAACGGTACATTCACACCCGATCTCCAATTTTGTCCAATTTTGGCTGGGGTGGAGGGATTCGAACCCCCGAATGCATGGACCAAAACCATGTGCCTTACCACTTGGCGACACCCCAATAACTTTATGGCCTAAACCAGTAGGTATTATAACACAGAAGTATAAGAGACTTGACCTATTCAGACCAAGTCTCAAACTGTGTACTGACAGTTTTTATTTTATAGCAATCAGTTGCATTTTATGGATTTGTAGGTTGTTGCCCCATCGGATAGTATCTTGCAGTGTCTTGCCGAGTAGACTTTGGCCTAAGGGGCTGTCTGCAGATATTCGGCCCTCTGTGGGATTAGCTTCTATACCGTTTACAATAGTGTATTTTACTATTCGTCCGCTGATATCAATTAATTCAACCGCAGAACCTAACACCACCTTTAGAGCGTCACGTTTTCGCGGTAGCGGCTTGGCGCGATGTAGGATATATCGCTTATTTCGGAGCTCGTTTTCGACATACTCGAGTTCACTCAGCTTTTCAATCCTTATGAGTCTTTGATCATGAGTGTCAGTTTTATCGATATCACGCAGTGCGGATATGAGAGCAGATTGCTTATGTTCCAGTTTACTAATAGATTTTCTAAGATCTTTTATACCTTTACTACTAAGTAAGATTGTTCCTTGTTCTGTCATATAATACCTCTTTTCTTTTTAATAGTCTTTATTGACTACAGCATAAGTATAATTACTGAAACTGAAAATAAGCTGAAGAAAGTAACTATTTTTTAAATAATACTCTTACTACAGTGGTATCGCCTGGCTTGCTAGTAATCTCAATTTTGCCATTGTGTAATTCAACAATCTTCTTAGCTAGCGGTAATCCCAACCCGTAGCTCGAGTTATGAGAGCGAGATTTATCTGCCCTGTAGAATCTTTTAAATACATGAGGGAGGTCAATCGCTTCAATACCTTCTCCGGAGTTACTTATGGATAGCTCAATATGATTTCGTGTTTTTTGTGCGGAGATATGTATAGTAGAGTCTTTTGGACTGTACTTCAAAGCATTATCTATAAGAATGACACATAGCTCAACTAAGCTGGTTGAGTTTCCCATTAGCATTAGTTTTTTTGGCGAGCTGACTTTTGTACGAGATGAGCTAGTCTTATGAAGAGAACCAATGCTAGTCTTAATGATATCAACTAGATTTAATGGCGCGATATCTACTTTAGAAAATTCGTACCGGGATAGCTTTAGGAGTATATTTGATAACTCAGAGAGACGGTTGATCTCTTCGAGATTACTAGATATTAACTCTTGCATAGCTTGTTTTGTTAGGTTTTTCGTACGTCTTGCTACCTCGAGCTCACTCTTCATGATAGCTAAAGGTGTACGAAGCTCGTGGCTCGCATCGCTGGTAAAGCGAGACTGTGCCTCGTGCAGTTCTTCGATCGGCTCCAAAGTGCGTCTAGCAAGCATATAGCTGCCAACACCTCCAATGAGTAGAATTAGTAAATTTGAGTATAGTAGTGCAACGAATAAATTGGTCTCAGCTGCACGTAGCTGCTGTTTTTGAAATTCAGTGTGGCTGCTACGTGATTTGGTATTTTTTAATGACGGAAGTAGGCTGATATTAAATTGTTGCTCGGCAATATCTAGTCGTGTGCGGACTTCAGAGATAGAAATCTGATAGATAATCGTACTGAAGAACAGACAAATCAACATCAGTATTGCTAGGTACCATAGAGTAAGTTTTAAGGTTGCTGATTCAAAGATTTGCTTCACTGTGAATCCCGTATCCTATAGCCAAAGCCACGAACGGTTTCGATTGCGTTGGCATTGAATGGCTTGTCGAGCTTAGAACGTAAGGTCTTGATATTAGCTTCTACCGTGTTTAGTGATACATCTGCATTATAATTCCAAACGTTGGAAATTATATTATCTTTAGTCAAAATACGATTTTTATTACGTAGAAGGTATTCAAGTATCGAGTACTCTTTGTTGGTCAACGAGATTATTTGATCTTTAACAAATACCGTTTTTTCGAGACGATTGAGTGAAACTCCATTTGCATGAAGTGTGTTTGATTGTTGGTTTTTTGGTCGACGTAGCAAGGCTCGTATTCTAGCAAGCAACTCATCAATCGAGAACGGCTTTACAAGGTAGTCGTCAGCACCGCTATCCAGACCGACAGTTTTATCTGTGGTTGTACCTAGTGCTGTAAGTAGCAGGACCGGAGTGTGTATATTGGCGGAGCGTATATTTTTAACAATTGAAATCCCATCAAACTTTCCTGGCAACATTCTGTCTACTATCATTGCATCGTACTCTTCAGTCGAGGCCATCGAATATCCGTCGTCGCTATTAAGGCATACGTCGACAGTATAATTTTCCTGCTCTAGTGACATTTTCAGTGCTCGTGCGATCTTTGGTTCATCCTCGATTACTAATATCTTCATATATAATATATGGCCACTAAATTGCTGCCTGGCTAGAGCTGTAGGTTTTTGACCAGTCCTCCATGCCACGTAGAATCGGCATAAGAGCCCTTCCCTTGCTTGTTAGTGTATAGTCGCAGCGACTTGATTTGCGTTGAGGTAGTTTTTGAATAATTCCTTGCTCCTCCAGGGATACGAGCCTAGCAGATAATGTTCTTGGATTTATTCCTCCAACTAGATTCTGTATCTGGCAAAAGCGTACTATCTCATTGCTTATAAAGCAATGCAACAATAAAGGTGTCCATTTATCGCCAAGTATCTTAGTAGTCTCTTTAATGTGACCAACTGAAGTTACCTCTATGTCCATACTATTACTATATAAAGTCTAGTAATAGCTGTCAATTTGCATCTTTTAAATCTTATGTATAAACAGTATAATAATCGGTATGAGGATACGAATACAGGTTGAAACCGAGACCTTTATACGGTTCTGGCTAGTTCTAGTCGGTTTTTTGCTCGCAGCACTGATGATATATAGCGCTAGAACCGGTTTAATGATCGTAGGTAGTGCCCTTTTCTTTGCACTAGCATTGAATGGCCCTGTGACGAAGATCGCCACTATTCTGCCGGGAAAAAGTCGGATTGGCAGCACGGCAATTGCCTTTCTTCTAGTAGTAGTATTTTTAGGTGCTTTCATTTTTTTGGCCACCCCGCCAATTATTCAACAAACTGCAAAATTCGCTCAAACTGTGCCTAGTCTAGTGGAGACTACGACTTCTAGCTGGGAAAGTTTGAATCAAATTATCGATAAATATCATCTGCAAAACCAAGTAGATGAAGCCATGTCTTCACTAAAAGATAACGCAACTTCCTGGGCATCAAATGTTGGTGGAAATATATTAAGCGGAGTAGGTTCAGTATTCGGATTTCTAGCGTCACTATTCTTAATGCTGGTGATATCTTTTCTCATGCTTGTTGAGGGACCGTCATGGTTGCAACGGCTTTGGAGTGTTTATAGAGATAACGAAAAGATGGAACTGCATAGAAAAACGATTACTCGTATGGCTGGGATTGTTTCAGGTTACGTGACTGGCCAATTAACAGTATCGGCAATCGGTGCTTTTTTTGCAGGTGTAACGGTATTTATAATTAGTTTATTCGCACCAGAAGTGCCGAATAACCTAGCTGTTGCGACTGCCGCTCTCGCCTTTGTCTTTTCTCTCATTCCAATGTTTGGCTCGGCAATCAGTGCTACCTTGGTAGCGCTGCTACTTGGACTGAATTCCCCGGTGGCTGCTGTGATATTTGTAATCTACTTTATTATTTATCAGCAAGTCGAAAATAATTTTATTGGGCCAGCAATTCAGTCTCGAAAATTAGAACTAAGTGCGTTGATTGTGTTATCCGCTGTAACAATTGGAGTATATGTATTCGGTATAGCTGGTGCTATAATTTCTATTCCAATAGCTGGGTGTGTAAAGATTCTGGTCGAAGAATACCTAGAAAATACAAAGAATAAACCGAAAAAAACTGAGAGCACGTTACATAAACTTGTAAAAAAAGCTAAAGATTAATACTGGCGATCATTGCTAGAATATGATATTATATCACTTATGAGTAACCCTAAAACCGTACATGGCTGTAAGTATTGGTTTGAAGCATATTTACAAAAAAGTACTCTAGATGGCGATATGTGGAACAAGACGCTTCGTGCATTGCTATTATATGTTGGTATTGCTCGCACGGTTAAAGTCATTATGCACATCGACGGTAACACGGTACATTATTATTTTGGTGCAAATAAGAATTTATCTGGCCTTTCAAATAAGCTAGAAAAAATCACGCTACGACCAGTTGATCCAACTATTCTCTCATCGTTATTTACAGTCAAGCCTGAGCGCTTAGTTATTGCGGTGCCCGGCGGAAATATATTAGACATCCGCGAGAAGTATGAACTGAAAAGAGGCAAGTTATTAAACTGGGCAATATTTAGTATGAAATCAGTCGGGGATTCAGTATATACTAGGACGAACCTGCTATTCGACAATAGTGACGGAACCTATGGGGTGTCGACTAAGCATATGCTTTCAACGCCAGGTCAGCTAATTGCTATTAATTTTAGAGAAAACGAGAAATATGATTATGTGCGTCGAAGCAAGCACCTAGATATTCAAAAGTCGCTTCACATGCTTCGCTCTGAGCCATCTGGTGCAATCTTTAATGTCAATACATTTCCCTATTTGTCATCAAGCGGATATTTACCGCTTGCAAGTTATGATTTTGATAGGCATTCGTTTATTGTTGGCGGTAGCGGCAGTGGTAAGTCGAAGTTTATTAGCTTATTCGTGGATAGATTGTTAAAGTCTCCATTTGCTTCCCAGTATCGTATAGTTGTAATTGACCCGCACGCGTCGTTAGAAGGTGATATCGGGGGCTATGCAGATACAAATGTAATAAATTTTCGTAACAGCAACGATAGTACTGAATTATTTTCTAGTACGGATGCCGATATATCTGCAGCTACAGAGTTGACAGGAACGTTGTTTGAGTCATTGTTGGGTAAGAACTATTCAGCTCAAGTTGAGCGTATCCTGAGGTTTGGTATGCGTATCCTGATGACAGCACAGGTAATGTCTCTTGATAACCTTCGACGGCTACTCATTGACGATGAGTACAGAAAAGGCATACTTGAACATGTTAATGAGCATATTTCGGAAAATGTTGTTAATTATTTCAATAATGATTTTATTAAGCTCAGAGACACAGACTATCAAACTAGTATATTCCCAATTATTGAGTTGATAGATGAAATTCAGGTTCAACCTGCATTATCAAACAAGCACAAGCAAGCAAGTTCGCTTGCTAAAGTTATCAATTCTAATAGACTGACCTTGTTCTCGTTAAATAAAATCGGAATGGGCGATAAGGTGATAAAAGCGGTATCTGGACTGCTGATCCAACAACTATTCCTACTTGCACAAGCACGTACATTTAATGAAAAAATTATACTGATTATCGATGAAGTTAGTGTCATTCAGAACCCAACTATTGCTCAGATTCTAGCTGAAGCTAGAAAGTATAACTTGTACGTGTTTCTGAGTCAGCAATACTTTGGACAGATAGATGATAAACTCCAAAACGCAATATTTTCAAACGTTAGTAACTATTATGTGTTTAAGGTCTCCGAACACGATGCTAGGCTACTTGAGGGTAATATTACAATGGAATTGCCTAAAAAAATGCTCATGGAGGCTACTAGAGTTTTGAATAAAGAGGAAGACCTTCGAGTCCCGATACTAACAGATCAGGACCCTCGTGACTGTGTAGTTCGGGTATCTAGTGGTGGCAAGCTTCTTCCGGCACTAAAGGCAAGAACTATGGATTTTGTGGCTGAGACAAATTACAATACAGTGCTAGACCTTAAAAGCTATGATGGATCTAGTATGCCGGCTAAGTATGTTGAACCAAGTGGTGGCATGAAAAAAACTGCAATCGCGAGTAGAGTGCCACAGGTTGAGATAAATCCGCAGGCCAACTTAATGGAAGTCCTCTCTAGGCAGTCGTCCCATAGAAATGTAATTAAAGGAGGAAAAAATGGATAATGTCGTTGCGAAACAACTACTTGATAATATTGTCGGGAATATTTTTAGCTATCAGAATCCGCTGAGCCTTGAACAGGCTATGACAAAATTTGCATTTGATGTACGTTTGCCTCAACAAGTGTATGATGAGATTGACAAACAGCCCAGCTGGGCAGCAAGCATGGGTCAGCAGCGTTATATTACTCGTAAAAATGTCGAGAAGCGTCTTAGTGTAAATGAAGGAATGCAGGCTAAGCAGGATTTAAGCACGATTGAGCATATACTTACTGCATGGAATAAAATAAATCTGTCAATGAGTGAAAGACAGATGGCATCCAAGAACGTTGCTGAAAGTGACGGTATCTACTCATCTGAGGGTGTGTATAGGTCAATTAATATTCGAAAATCTAAAAATATTTTATTTAGTGATGGACTAGAATCATGTCAGTCAGTAGTTGCAGGACAAACCTCAAAATCATGCAAGGATAGTATTCGAGTCGAAGACAGTAAGCATGTAGAAAATAGCTTTAGTGTAATATGGTCAAATAAGATAACAAGTAGTATGTTTATTCAAGACTGCTACGATCTTTACGAATGTCTATTTTGTACGCATCTAGCTAGTCGAAAGTTTTGTGTTGCAAACATTCAGCTGGAGGAATCGGAATATCGCAGAGTTAAGGATTTGGTCGCTCGGTGGGTGCTGAGCAGCTAGGCGGATCGGTACCATACTTGTCCGATCGATAAATCGTGAACCCCAATTCCTTGATTTAATAACTTGGCTCGTAACTTGTCTGACGTTTGCCAGTCTTTTTCGTTACGTGCTTTATTGCGGAGTGCTAGCAAATTCTTTTGGCTATCACTAATATCGGCTTGTAATAGGTTGATGCCAAGGATCTTGTGGATCGTTTGCAGACTATCTGGGCTTGGCGCGGTATTAGATTCGTTTATGTTATTAAAGTATCTGTCGATTACCGAAAGTACTCCTGGCGTGTCAATGTCATCAGATAATTTGGCAATGATCTGCGTTGAAATATCTGGTTGAATCTTTGATACTATTTCTGTCTGCCAGCGACGATCGGCGATGGCCTGCCAATTATTGATACGGTTTTGTGCAGCCTGCATAATTTCCCAGGTGAAATTGCCCTCAGTCCGATAATGGCTGGACAATACCAGTAGTTTGAAGGCGTCAAGACTATATCCTCTATTGGTGATATCTTGTAGTGTGTAGCTATTGCCTAGAGATTTAGATAGTTTCGTGCCATTCACTTTTAGGTGATTGTTATGAAACCAATATTTGACAAATTGTCTGCCTGTTACGGCTTCTGTCTGGGCAATCTCATTAGTGTGATGAACTGGAATATGGTCAATGCCGCCAGTGTGAATATCTAGCTGGTCTCCGAGCGATTCACGGGCGATGACTGAACATTCTAGATGCCAACCAGGAAAGCCCTTGCCCCACGGACTGTCCCATTCCATATCACGTTTTTGACTGGTAGGACTGAACTTCCAAACTGCAAAATCGGTCACGTTCTTTTTGCCTGTCATGTCCACTCGTGTTCCGGCTTGTAGGCCGGCGATGTCAAGACGAGCGAGCTTTCCATAGTCCGTTAGTTTTGACGTATCGAAATACATACCATCATCAATCTTGTATAGGTAGCCTTTGTCGCTGAGCTCTTGGGCAAACTCTATCTGCTTGTCTATTAAGCTGGTGGCTGGAATTAGCTGGTTCGGTCGTAGCAGTCCAAGCAATTCATAGCCTTCATGATCAGCAATTTCAGTATATTTTTTAGCTACATCCCATGCCGTTAGACCTTCACGGCGAGCACCCTTTTCCATTTTATCTTCACCACCATCATCATCGCTTACCAGATGGCCAACATCCGTTATATTTTGTACTCGATAAACGTCAAATTTATTAGCTATTAAGGTCCGAGTTAGGATATCAGAATAAATGTAAGCAACCCAGTTACCGATTTGGGGCTGAGAGTAGACAGTAAGACCGCAGGTGTACATCCGAATTTTACGTGCTTCTAGCGGTTTTATTTCTTCGGTTTGGCGCGATAAGGTATTAAATATTTTCATAGGCCTCCAGTGCTTTGGATGATGCGTCTAGTAGTTCCTTAATTACAGTATCGTATGCGTCGTAAACCCTAAAGCCGGCTGCATATTTGTGTCCCCCGCCGCCGAAGTAGCCGGCAACTTGTTCGGAAATCGGAATATTTGAGCGCAATTTTCCGGTTAATTTACCATCTGGGTACGTTTTGATAGCTACCGCAAGCTCAACACCTTCGACTAATCGCAACTCATCCAAGACAAGTACGCTAGGATTATACTTATCGCTATATTGTTCGATTTCGTTAAACGGGATGTGAACTATAGCAAGTCTATTATCAAGAAAGTATTCGATTCGTTGCAGTAACTGTCCTTTGTACTCTAGGATCTCAGGTGCCTTTTTCATAAACTCTCGACGCCTACTTTCGATATCGGCGACGTGGGCACCGAGCTCAGTTAGTTCTGCTGTAATTCTGTAGTTCTCGGGAGTAACAGTTTGGATGCTGAGGCCTAGACTGTCGGAAAGCTGCGCTTCGAGCATATGAGTCGCGGCCAGCGTTGATATTTGCCAATTAGCCTGTTTGGCTAGTTGGAAGATGATTTCGCTACTGCTGATGGCTGGTTTACTCAGGAAGGTGTGCTCGAAACTTATCGTATTGTCACTCTCAGTATGATGGTCGATTATTAGCACTGGATGGGACTCAAGAAAATGCCTAGCTCCAGCTACTTGCAACACTTTTGACAACAATACATCCGCACTAGTGTCAACGATTATGGCAAGGTCGGCCTTAAATGGAAAATCTGATATAACTCTGTCCCAGCCGGCGATATAGCGGAGATATTTTGGGATATCCACAGGACAGTAAAGTGTAGTTTGCTTATCTGTGAGCAGCTCGTCTAGCGCCAATGCTGAGCCAAGACTGTCACCGTCGGGATTCTCTGCTTGAATAATAGCGACATGCTTAGCTTGCTCTATTAATTGTATGGCTTCTGTGAACACTGTAATATTGTAGCACGCACTATTAATTATTTTGTATGAAGCTAATAATTGTTTGGTATTGTTCGTCTGAAATTTTACTAGATTGCTTGAGAGTGTCTACTAGCTCAGTGATCGTGAAAGCAGCAATAACTTGACAATTTTTTTCTTGCTTAAGTAGTTCGATTCCACCTTGTTCTCGATCAATTAGCACTAAAAACTTATCAACTACTAAACCAGCCAAACTAACCTGTTCGATCGCCTCGATCTTTGAATCACCTTTCGTAATTAGGTCATCGATTAGAATAACATGATCGCCAGGATTGTATGCGCCTTCAACTGCACTTTTTGTACCGTGATCCTTAACTAGCTTGCGTGGTTGAACTAGTGGTATGCCCAGTTCGTAGCCAACAGCTGTAGCTAACGGTACACCGGCCTCTGGGATACCTGCTAGTAGTAAATCCTGAGTTTTATCACCAATAAGTTCAGCATATGCCCTGGTGACAGATCTTAGAGCAGTTGGATATGACTGAACTTCTCGTAAGTCAATATAGAATGGTGAGAGCAAGCCGCTTTTTAGTTTGAACTCACCAAATTTGATTAATCCATGTTCACTAAGTTCGTTTGCCACGACATCAAGTGTGTCTTGTGATATGTTTGACATTAATTTATCTCCTCCATAATTTTTTGTACTGCATTCTTTGGGCTACCGATTGAACTTGGTGGATTGGTAATGGGGCGTCCAATAACTAAGTAGTCGGCACCAGCAGACACGGCTGTCGCTGGTGTCATTATCCGCTTTTGATCACCCTTATCTGACCAGTCTGGTCTTATGCCTGGCGTAACTAGCACTAGGTGACTTGTTTCTGGACTAGATTTAAGCTGTCTAATCTCGTGAGGTGAGCAAACTAGCCCATCGAGTCCAGCCGTTGCTGCAGCAGCTGCAAATTGTTGTACTTTTTCAATTGCTGGGCCACCATAGACCTGTATAGCATCTTGGTCCGTGAACGAGGTGAGGACAGTAACTCCAAGTAGCAATGGTTTACTGTCTAGTTTGAAATCCTGTATAGCCGACTCTACTCCAGCGGTAGCTGCGGTTAATGCCTCGGGAGTATTGTCTGCCATGATGTTAAACATGGCTGGCTGGAGTCGTGTCATTACCCGTGAAGAAAGCTCAATAGTTTTCGGAATATCTTTATATTTTGTATCGCAAAACACTGCTGAATCGTACAGCTGACCAAGTTCAATTGCCTTTTTCCAGCCTATGTAGGTCCCCAGTTGGTTGCCGAATTTGATAGTCACACCTGTGCCGCGCAGCTCATCTAGTAGCTTATGGGCCTGGTCTAGGTCGTCAACATCCACTGCCACAATGATTCTATCTGGAGTCATGACTATAGTATACTATAATCATGATATCTGGTTCAAAGCCTATACTGTTCGATCCGCTAAAGAGCTACGAAGACAATTATCTTACTGGACCGTATGATGTCGGAAATATTAATTATGTAGAGCCACACGGTAGACCTAGCTATAGTTTTCTGGGTTTTCCGATTTATTCACCGTTTGGGATCGCTGCTGGTTCGCTGCCAACTTCGCGACACACTACAGCTGCATTTTGTCTTGGCTTTGACGTCGTAGTGTATAAGACCCAGAGATCAACTGAATTCCCGTGTAATCCATTCCCGAATATACTACCGCTTCAGATAGAAGGAGACCTAACGCTAGACAAGCTTGAAAAACCAATTTTTGTGCGAGATGACTACCCTACTGACTTACGTCAACTTTCAATAACAAACTCATTCGGAGTACCTTCTAACGGGCCGTCAGTATGGATGAATGACTTTCAGCAGGCTCAGACTGGCGTACACGCAGGCCAGCTATTGATTATGAGCGTAGTCGGCACGATACAGCCAGGGTTTACTGCTGAAGACTATTACGCTGACTTTGCAAGATCGGCTCAAGATGCAAAAGAAGCCGGTGCAAAAGTGATCGAAATCAACTTATCGTGTCCAAATGTCGCCAGTGAGGGTGTAATTTGTTACTCGCCAGACGCCGTATTTGAAATTTGTAAACAAACGAAAGCTGCTATCGGCGATGTTCCACTAGTAATAAAAATCGGCTATTTTAGTCACGATCAGCAAGCTCTATTGGAGAGAATTGTTGACAGTACAAGTAACTTCGTATCGGCAATAAGTGCGATAAATACTTTACAAGGGGAGATTTTAAATAAGAGTGGAAAGCAGGCGCTACCAGGCAAAGGTCGTAATCGGAGCGGTGTGTGTGGAGCTAGTGTGAAATGGGCCGGAATAGACATGGTACGACGCCTTGACACGCTTCGTAAAGCAAAAAACTATGACTATGAAATCATCGGGGTTGGTGGTGTGATGGAACCTGGCGACTTTATAGAGTACCGAGAGGCTGGTGCGGATGTCGTCCAGTCTGTAACCGGAGCAATGTGGGATCCAGAGCTAGCAATGAAGATCAAGAGGCGCCTTGATCTTATAGCCTAACACTTAGGCAATAATATATTCTCCTTGCCCTAGATAGTCCGGCTTCTTCAGGCTATCTTCCTCAGTCCCTACATTAGGTAAGCCACTGGCCCTAGCTAGTTCTCTTCGAGTTGCTTCATCATCTACTGTATTTGGATCTTGTTCATTCCTGAGTGGGTCCGAAGGATAACGAGTTTCTGTCATAGATAGCTCCTTTGCGGCTAGTTTTGAATATCAAATCCATAGTATCATTTATTGTATATAATTACTAATACCGTACCTGGGATTAAAGTTTTTTACGACCTTCTAACGCGTGCCCGAGTGTAATTTGGTCGGCATACTCTAGATCAACGCCAACCGGTATGCCTCGCGCTAACCGACTAACGTCTATCTGTATGTCAGCATCCTTTATATAGTTTTGTACAAATAGTGCAGTAGACTCCCCCTCGACTGAGGCATTAGTCGCAATAATTAATTCGATTACATTATCTTTTTTAATTCGTTGTACTAATTCTGGAATATGTAGCTGTTCTGGTCCGATTCCATCTATCGGCGAAATAGCACCACCAAGTACATGGTAGGTGCCATTAAATTGACCAGTCTTTTCTAGTGCTACGATATCGAGTGGCTCCTCGACTAGAGCTACTAACTGTTTGTTTCTAGATTCATCAGTGTATAGCTTAGAGTATTGTTCGTCAAAATCTATTAGAGCGAAAGTTATCGGACAAGTAGATACCTGAGTATGAAGCTTAGCTAGGCTATCCGCGAGAGTATGAGACTTTTTGTCTGAGGCACGGAGTAGATGATAGGCGTATCTCTCGGCTGTACGCGGACCGACTCCGGGTAGGCTACCAAGTTCGTCAATTAGGCGAAGTAAGGCCGTGGGTAATATCTGCCGATGCATTTAGAGCTACATTCCAGGTAGGTTTAAGCCACCCATGAGTGGCTTCATCGTTTCAGCTGCAATTTCTTGAGCCTTTGTCATTCCGTCTCGGATAGCTATCTCTATCCAGTGTTCTAGCTCACCTATATCGTTCAGATCAACCATTTCGGGATCAATTTTGATACTCTCAACCTTAAGTTCCCCATTTATGCGTACGACAACAGCACCATCGCCTGCCTCGACTTCTACGATTTGTTTTTTTAAGTTCTTCTGCGCCTTGCGTAAATCGTTGAGCATTTTCATTTGGTCAAACGCCATAAATTAGTTTCTCCCTCTCGTTAGTAAGTCTCTATATTATAACCTATTTGTAGGTATTTTTATATAGGAAGAAACGAGCAGAGTCCATTGATGTTGGCGAAACAAGAATATCAGTAGGAGGCGTGGTTGATGATTTATATTCGGGTGCGGCAATGATAGTGTAAGCGGGTGCGATAGAAGAAATTTCCTGAGGGTTGGTTATGATAATTGGCCTATTGCCGGATTTATTCTTAGTCCGTTCGGCAACGTCTTTGTAGAATAGCGTCTCGTTAGTTGCGGGCAAGATTGCCAACTTCTCATTAGACGACTTACTGAGATATTTGTGTAATAATTCTAGATCCTGATTGAATACACTACTAATTGGCGGACTGTGTGATATTCCGTAGGAGTAGCGACTAAACTCAGATAAGCAAATACCGGTTATTAGTACAAAAATTGGTATTAAACCAGCAACTCTGGCGTATGGGTTGAGCGGGAAAAGGTTATACCACGAGCTAATAATGTAATTGAGCGCATAGGTTACTAGTACCATTGCGGGAATAAAAGTAAATGCAGGTGGCAGTATTCCCAGGACTACTCCTATAAGAAAGAAACTAAATAGGATTGATAGAATGTAGCTTTTCGCAGTATATTTTGTGGTGATGAGCTGTATTGCTCCTATTATTATTAGCAGTAACACTACCACGCTATAGACCGGGACTACTATATTTGCAATAAATGGATCGTATAGCTGTATATATGGTGCGGAGTTTGTCCATAGCTCGTTTGCGGTAATTGACTTAAGATTATCGAGGCCTAAAAGGCTAAATATAATCTGTGGGCTATTTACTATTCCGATCATGATTGGCACTAGTAGTGAAGTAAAAATAAAAGCTGCAAGTGCTAGAATTGTCCACGACTGTTTGAAGATTATAAATCGTGCGTGTGGGTGCAGGAAGCTAGTGAACACGAGTGTTAAGATAAGAAAAATCAGTAATGGTGTATATAGGCTCAAAGCTCCGGCGACGGCAGAGATAATGATCCATAACGGAACTAGTTTTGTTGAATAAGCAAGCATCGATGTAGAAGATAGTAATATTGCTGGCCAGAAGATATAACTAATATCTGGTGTTCCAAGTTGTGCATAGAATATGAATAGCGCACTGCAGGTTGCGATAATGCTGGTTAAAATTCCAGTATTTTTTCTAAACCAGAGTCTCAAAAGATTGTATAGAGCCACAATACTAATAAACGCTAGGACTAGCGAAGGTAGCTTTATGCCAAGATTAGTAACACCAAACACATAGATACTAACCTTTTGCAGTAAATGATAAGGTAAGTTGATCAAATGTCTCGCCTCTTCACCATTTAGAGCAAGCATAGGCGTATGGATACTCTCGGACGCGGACTGCATTTCTTGTGCAGATAGGCCTGCTGGCATGACAAAACCACTGAACAGTAGGACCGTAAAAAGCAGCAGTATCATACAAGTTGTTGCCGCCGAGTAGCGTATGCGATAAAGTAAAAAATCTGATATTTTTTTATTCGCCATCTATAGACATTATATCATGTTAGTGCAGTAAGGTTGCTTATTAGTGCTTTTTATCGAGCGACATAAACCTAAGTCTTTCAGGGTGGAAGTAGAGTTGAACCTTACCTGTGGGACCATTACGATGCTTGGCGATAATTAAATCTGTAATATTTTCGAATTCGGGGTTGTCTGGTTCGTAGTAGCCTGGCCTGTATATAAAACTAACGATATCAGCGTCTTGTTCAATGCTCCCAGACTCACGCAAGTCACTTAGCTGAGGGATTTGCGGGGAGCGATTTTCGACACTTCGGCTCAGCTGGCTCAATGCAATAAGTGGGACATTCAACTCTCGAGCAATAAGCTTTAGGCCTCTGGAGATCTCGCTCACTTCTTGAACGCGATTTCCATCGCTTTTTCCGCTCGATTGCATTAGCTGTAAATAGTCAACGATAATAAGACCTAAAGGCTGTTCATGATTAATCCTGCGTGCCTTTGTTCGCATTTCTAAAACGGTTAAGCCCGGAGTATCGTCTATATAGATTGGCGCTTCTGCCATTTCGCCCATAGCCTCTGATAGCTTACTAAAATCATCATCGCTAAGATTTCCAGTTCGAATATTCCATGCATCAACACCACTTGCGTCGGCAAGCATTCGATCTACTAGCTGCTCTTTACTCATCTCTAGGCTGAAAAACAAGACTGGCTGTTTAGCAATCGTCGCAACGTTATAAGCAAGATTAGTTACAAAAGTAGTCTTACCCATAGCTGGTCTTGCTGCAAGAATAAATAAATCACTTCGCTGCAAACCAGCAGTCATGTTATCTAAATCGCGATAACCGGTCCGTATTCCCCGTAGTTTGTCTTTATTTTTATGGAGCTCCTCTAGGCGGTCAAAACTCTCTGTCAAAATACTCTCTAATATAACTACATCCTGATTGAGGCTTTGGTCACTGACGCTAAACAGCTCGGCCTCGGCT
The DNA here is from genome assembly GCA_020428315.1 of Candidatus Saccharimonadota bacterium. Lineage (GTDB taxonomy): Bacteria > Patescibacteriota > Saccharimonadia > Saccharimonadales > Saccharimonadaceae > JAGQNA01. The sequence goes on along the minus strand of JAGQNA010000009.1, from coordinate 11,493 downwards.
TTTTCTAATAGTTCTTGTGTAGTTGTATTCTCATCAAAGCCTAATTCACTAATCTCGCCACTTGCCCGAATTAATCGCCTTCGAACTGCTTTTTGACTTACCAGTTCAGCATATGATTCGGCGTGGGCAGCAGTAGGGACGTAATTTGTTAATTCAGTGAGGTAACTACTACCACCAATTGTTTCGAGGTGTTTCTTTTTTTTCAACTCCTCAGTAAGAGTCAATAGATCTACTGGTTTATGCTTTTCATATAGACTGAGCATTGCCTCAAAAATTACCGAATGACGTTGGTCGTAAAAATCATCTGGTTTTACATGCTCTGTAGCGTCACTCATTACCTCATCATCGATCAGTACAGCACCAAGTAGGCTTTTCTCGGCGTCACTACTGTGTGGGGGGACCTTGCCAACGGGAATATTCTTATCTGCCATCAAGTATCATCCTCAAGTATTATTTCTTCTCCACCACCCATCATATCAGTAATTGCAGCTAGCGCGCTATCTTTTGGTGGTGCGACTGATCCAATAAGCTCAATTTGCCATTCTGTACCAGTTACATCTTTTAGCGTCTTATGCAAGGACTGTATTTGCTTGGGTGATTCAAGTTTTTTCCGATAAAATTCATTTCGTGTGTATATTACTATATTTTTAGTATCAGTAATTTTATGGCTACATTTATGTAAGATACTTTGGAGTCCAATACTAGATTTTTTGGCAGAATCTAGTATCATCTGCCAGTCTAGATCGGTGTCAGCAGATTCATTAGTATTCTTAGTGGTATTTATAGTATTTTTCTGAGGTTCAGGGGTCTTTTCAGCGAGTCGAATATCATCTTTTGGGTGCGGTTCTAGGGCTTTATTTTCTAAATCGATGATACCTTTAGCGGGAATAGCCGATTTCATTAATTTTGTCGGTTTATCTGCAGTGTATACTCCGAGTATTGCCAGTAGGCTACTATTTGGTCGGAGAGATTTCGGTACGTCTAGTAGGTCGGTAACAATCTTAAGTAATCCAGGGTAGTCTAGCGCATTACGAACTATATACGAGACCAGTTGACTAGAAGTGATACTTGCCTGGTGACCGCTCGTTTCGAGTTGGTTAAGAATACTTAATACCTCGTCAAATTTGCCGTCTCTCGTCGCATTGGCAAGCTGTACGATAACGTTCGATGGCACCAGACCTAGGCTATTCTCAACGGTAGCTGCAGAAATTGTACTATCTGCAAGACCATTTAGCTGGTCTAAGAGGCTAACACTATCACGAAAGCTACCGTCGCTATGCTCGGCTATTAACTGAAGCGCTTCGTCATCAATTATTATCTTCTCTGCGGCCGCTATTCTCTTTAGGTTGATGATGATATCTTCTGTGCTTGCTTTGTGGAAGGTGTATCGTTGAGTGCGACTAACAATTGTTTCAGGTAACTTATCAACATCTGTTGTTGCTAGGATAAAAACAACATGTTCAGGTGGCTCCTCCAGGGTTTTTAGTAGTGCGTTAAACGCTGGCTTAGATAGCATATGTACTTCATCTATGATGTATATCTTCTTCGTGGCACTACTAGGGGCCAACTGAACCCTTTCACGAAGATCTCGTATATCATCTACTCCGTTATTGCTGGCGGCGTCGATTTCGATAATGTCAAGATGAGTTGACTCATCGTTGTATGGAAGGTTATTTATTTCATGTGCTAAAATCCTTGCGATGGATGTTTTGCCTGTTCCTCGCGGACCAGTGAACAGGTATGCATGTGAAATACGGTTAGTTTTAAGAGCACTCGATAGCAGGTCGGTCACATGGCTTTGGCCGACGATATCAGATAACTTCCGCGAGCGATATTTGCGGTATAGTGCTTTCCCCATCTACTATACTATACCTTATTTTTAGCTTGTACGTACGAGTACTAGATTTTTCCACCACGCTGCATATAGCATTTTCCGCATAGTGAATCGTATTCTACAGACTCTTTACCGTCAATTGCAACTTGCGCTCCCTTGAATGTGTAGTTCCCATTAATCTTACGAGTATTGAATTCTGCTTGCGACCCGCAGGTACACATTGTCGGTAGTTTCTCTATATTATCAGCTAGCTCGATTAGGCGTTGACTACCTGGAAATAACTTTGTTTGAAAATCGGTACGTAAGCCATAGCATATGACGGATATGTCATAACTTTTCGCAACTAAGTATAGTTCCGATATCTGTTTTTCTGTTAGAAACTGGGTCTCGTCAACAAGTACGCAAGAGATGTCGCCAAATGCTTGGATGCTAGACGCGAAATTTGTTGCAGTGTCCGATAAAATATCGGCTTCTCTACGGTGGCCACCTCTCGCAACGATTGATTGTGTGCTTTTGGTGTCGACTCTAGGCTTAATAACTACGATATTTAAGCCTCGCTCCTCGTAATTGTAAGCGGTCTTAATAAGCGAATCGCTTTTACCACTATTCATAGCTCCGTATTTGAAGTGCAGTTTTGCCATGGTGATATTATAGCAAAATAGAGCTAGTGATAGATAACTAGAGTGCAGCTTCTACAGCGGCCCATGTCGCGTCAGGGTTGTCTGTTGGGACTATAATTGTTACCTGATCTCCAACGTTAATTCGGAAATAAGTCACGCTGGCGAGTAGAATTCTATACTGACGCCCATTTGCCTCGATGTAATAATTACCGTCATGCTGGACTAATACGCCAATTAGCTGTGTTCTGTCGACAGGGCCAATTTGCTTATAGATAAAGCCACCCTCTTCAGTGATTGTCAGCTTCAGTATGTCACCTTCAACGAGCTTGCTTTTACTCGCGTAGTTAGCAGGAACGGGATATTCTCTCCCGTCGGGTCCGGCAAATTTTTGCCCGTCAAAGACACCCTCGATTACTTTTCCGCTAACGTCTTCTCGTGAGCTCGCTGGAGTGACCACATGGCCATCATCCCCGAGTATGCTCATTAAAAGCTCTTTTGCAGCAGCTAGGTTAGTTTCGGCGTCTTGAATTAGAGCCTTTAGTCTCTTCACTTGTTTTTCTGGTAAGTCAGACATAGTTCTCGCAGTCCTTGTCTATTTTTATAAATATCTTTCTCTTTATATCAGTCCAGGTATGTATTGTCAAGGTTTATAGTAAGATTCATAAATAAGTAGTCGGGCAGTGTATAAAATGTTGCTCCCGATATATTTACTGAAACAAGTGATTTTCCACATACTAAACAGATTAAAAATAATAATCGTTGTAGAATTTATATGTCACTTGACAAATAATAATCCACTCGGAAGAGTGGATTATTTAAGTAACAAATTGACACACACTATTTATTTAGACTAATTCTACAGTTGCACCAGCTTCTTCAAGCTTGGCTTTAGCCTCTTCGGCTTCGTCTTTAGCTACTTTTTCTTTAACAGTTGATGGAGCTTCATCTACGATTGCTTTAGCTTCACCAAGCCCAAGTCCTGTAATTTCTTTAACCGCTTTGATGACAGCTACTTTTTGAGCGCCAGCATCCTTCAACGTGACAGTGAATTCAGTTTTCTCATCGGCAGCCGCTCCTGCGTCCCCCCCGGCAGCTGGGCCGGCAACTGCAACCGCAGCTGCAGCTGGCTCTATGCCATATTCATCTTTTAGAACATTCTTAAGTTCATTTACTTCTAGTACAGTAAGCTTAGTCAGCTCTTCTGCAAGTTTTTTTACATCAGCCATGTAAGTCTCCTTATTGATTAAAATTATGTGGTTGCTTTTGCTTCGACACCATCGAGTAGTGCGTGAAGGTTACCTGATAGTGCATTGGTTGTGTCGTGAACTGGGCTTAACAGTTGTGCCACGACCTCGGCTACAAGTTGCTCGCGGCTTGGTAAGTCAGCTAGCTCTTTGATCTCTGCAACGCTAAGATTCGAAGCTTCTCCTGAGAATGCACCAGCAAATTGAAGCTGGGGATGTTCTTTTGCAAAGTTGTTCAATACTTGAGCTGGAGCAACTTCGTCTGTATCGCTAGTCGCATAAAGCAACTGTCCAATCATTGCAGAGGTATCAACGTTTTTTAGCTCATCAATTGACTCAATCGCAACGCGTACTAGGCGGTTTTTTATAACCCTGATAGTGACACCAGCTTCGCGAGCTTTAGCTCGTAGATCTTGAATGTCAGCTACGCTGATTCCCTTGTATTCTGCAAAGACTGTCATCTTTGCGTTTTTGACTAGCTCTTGAACTTCAGCAACCAATTGATTCTTTTTATCGCGTGATATTGCCATAAAATCCTTTCATTGGTTTATAGTGTGTGCCAAATTGTTAACGTACATTACTGAGAATTTTTGCAAAATTCTCGCATAACCAAAGATTACAAGATAATAGTTATTTCCTCGGTAGCGAATTAAGCATATGCTGCTACTGTCTTTGGTAATGTCTAGCTTATACTAGCAAAAGTATCTATAAAATGCAAGCTCAGTATGGAAACCTGCCTTGCGTGTACGAAGAGACTGCAGATTGAACAACACTCTGTGGGTCGTCGGTACATAGCTTTAACCGGAACGGATTGTTTTCTGTATTTTTTAGAGAGTTGAATGCATCTATGGCCAGATCAATGATGTGTCGCTCATGCGGCTGTATGCCAGGTTCGCTATCGTTTTGTGCAACAATCTGATCGTAGAAATTATTTGGTAAATCACTCATCGAGTGCCAGTATGGATTGTAGTTGCCGATAAACCCAATACCCTCGTGAATCTCACTGTAACGAGTCCTGGCTCTATTATTTGATTTTTTTAAGCTTGACAACGTTTCGGCGCCGTAGCTACTTAAAGCTAGGCCGGTGTCACCTCGCATTGCTAACATTACATGTGCGGCTAGAAATGTAAGCACTCGTGGCGGAGTAGTGTTATATCGCTTCTTGAATTCAGTTATTTTTCCTGGCTTCACGCTATCATCTGGTTTGATACCGCTGCCTGTGCGAATTATTCTGATAGCAGATTCGTTGTTGTTTAGTTCTGCAGTGTCAATTCCGGTTCGCCATAATTCGTGTGATGGGTTGAGTGAGTCACGACCATCGCCATACTTGTTGTATTCAAGGGCAATGTCTAATGAGAATGTACCAGCTCCGCTGCCACCCTTTACTGCAACCGCGAATTCGTCGTCAATTGGTGCACGAAAGTAACCACTACCATCATAAGTCTTTCTAGCAAAAAAGTCGCCACCCAGCTCAACATTCATACGATACGCATTCAATACGACACGTTTAAGTTTTGTTGAGATATCATCGGTTGGGTCAACCGGTAGGAAGTTGAATCCTCTGTGTTTTATAGGTAAGTGATCGGCTGATAGCTCATTTAACGCCACTATAGTCTGTAGCGACTGTCGAGCAAGTAGGCTAGCGGGAGTAATTCGTCGTTCACCACTTCCTAGCTGCTTTTCTATATATGTCGAGATAGAAGTTACATAATCTGGATTATATCCCATCTTACGACCGAACGGAGCCAAGAAGGCCCTGACACCTCCGTAGACTGAAGGGCGACGCTCTTCTAGATAACTGGTGATAGCATCCTGACACTGCTCAGATATAGGGACCCATTCGGACAGATCTGGTGAATGATTTTGTGTTGACATACCATATATTATATCATATTATAATAAATAATACAAATACAAATACAAATACAAATATAGATTACTGTCTTTCAATCGTCAATAAGTGTTGTGAGATGATTTGAGATAATTTCTTTTGAAATACTATCAGCATCAACATCGGCAGAAATAGTAGCTATATTCAGTTGATTTGCAAGCTGCCTGTAGCCATTGTTTACGCGATCTTGAAAATTTATGTCTCGAGCTTCAAAAGTGTCAACAGTTTTAGGTGCACCTCGCTGCTCTAGTCTTTTTAGTCGGGCGGTGTCGCCTAGATCTAATATTATCGCCAGATCTGGTTTTATGTAACGTTGTGATGTGAATTGCTCTGTGGTTTGTCTGATGAGTTCGATATCAATCCCCTCGCCATATCCCTGGTATGCTAGAGTTGAATAGTAGTTGCGTGCTGAAATAACCCAAATGCCTTTCTCAAGTTGCCGCTCAGCTTGCTTCCATATTTCATGCCGAGCAGCGGTGAATAGTAGTAGATTAGTGTAGCCGTCACGCACGAGCTTACCGTTTTTGATAACATCACGGATTCGATTGGCGATTGGTGTACCTTCTGGCTCATGGTATTCAACCGATTTAATACCAATATTAGCAAGGTATTTTCGCAGTAATCTTACTTGTGTTGACTTGCCAGTACCATCGTTACCTTCTATCACGATATACTTACCGGATGTCATTGGGTTCCCTCGGGTAGGCCACTAATGATTGGTGGTTTAACACGACTGTCTTTATAAGCTCGTGGTAGCATATCCTCTGGCTTCCAGGTAGCGATGAGTTCCGTAAGATTATCGGTATGTTGATATTTACCACTCATACCCTCTCGACCATCGGCGTAGCCACCACTAACCGGTCCAGTGTGGTGGAATATTAATTGACCAACTCGCTCACCGACTGGCAGAACAACACTTTCGTGCATATTTAGGTTGTAGATTTCGAGAGTGATTCGATTGATATAGCCAGGATCGACCCAGCCAGCGTCAAAGCAGACTGCTACGCCATTTCTCCCCCAGCTGGAGCGGCTTTTTACTTCACAAGCACCGCCATGAGCACGGATACCGATAAACTCGTGTGTGTGAGCTAATATTCGTTCGCCAGGTCGTAAAACTATAATTGGATGATCTTCCGGGATATTATTAAATAGCTTAATGTTATTCTCTTGGCACCATTGCTTGTGTTCGATTGCCTTGAGCGGGCCTTTGAAATATCTATCTACCTCTGGTTTATCAAATGGGTTATAGATACCATTAGCCTCAGGCTGATATTCTTGCTTGTAAAAATAATAACCGAGTGTAAAGTCAAGGCTGGCTTCACTGACGTACGACTCATTGAATGGTACGCAAACAATCGTGCCATCATCAACAGCTGAATTAATCTCGGTGTTACTATATACCCCCATAAGCTATTAGTATTGTAACATGCTACAATGTGCGTATGAAGTATATGGTCGTAGCAATGGATGAAAAGTACGGTATTGGAGCGAACAATGATTTACTCTGGCAGCGCGACCTACCAGCAGATTTGGCTCATTTTAAGCGATTAACTATCAACAAGTCGGTAATCATGGGCCGAAAGACATTTGAGTCGATACTAGCCTCACTAGGAAAGCCGCTTCCTGATCGGCAAAATATAGTCCTTTCAAGTAAGCCAACTGGTGTTAAAGGCGTACTAACTGCTTACTCGCTTGAAGCAGCTTACGCGTTAGCGCAGTACGATATAGCAGTAATTGGCGGCGGCAAAGTGTTTAGTGACGCGTTGCTTGATATGGATGCTCTATTCGTCACTGAAGTTAAGGCTACCTTTCCGGAGGCAACCGTGTTTTTCCCCGAAATTAATTTGAATAAATGGCAAGAAGTCTCACGTGAAAGTCACGATGCGGATAGCAAAAATAAGTACGCATACGACTTTGTGAAGTACGTGAAAATTAGTTAAACTGCAATTGGTGCCTTGATGGGCGGATCTGGATTGTAGTTTTCAAGTTTGATATCATCGAACGTGAAATCGTCAATACTCTTGATCATCGGATTGAGCCAAAGTGTGGGTAATGCCTTGGGTGTCCGTGATAACTGTTCCTTGACTTGCTCAAAGTGATTGCTATAGATGTGAGTATCTGCTAATGTGTGAACAAATTCACCTTGTTTTAGGCTGGTAACCTGTGCGATCATGGCGAGGAGTAGCGAATAGCTAGCAATATTAAATGGAACACCTAGAAAGGTATCAGCTGATCGTTGGTAAAGATGCAGGCTTAGTTTGTCATCGGCAACATAAAATTGAAATAAACTATGACATGGAGGCAGGCCACCAGTTTCGACAATAGCGTCAATCTCGGCTGCGTTCCAAGCACTAACAATAATACGACGTGAGTCTGGGGTGGTTTTTATCATTTCAATCGCTCGGGAGATTTGATCGATATATCTTCCCTTCCCGTCTGGCCACCTGCGCCACTGCACGCCATAAACTGGCCCAAGGTCGCCCCATTTTATCGCAAACTCATGATCTGACGCGACTCTACCGATAAACTCTTTCATCTGACTCTTCCAGTCGTCAGAATTGACTTCTGGAATTGGTAGATTATTTTTTTCAAGATAGGCCTTAAATGGCCATTCGTCCCAGATGTGGACATTATTTTTGGCTAGATACTCTATGTTTCCAGTTCCCTTTAGGAACCATAGTAGCTCGTGGACTACGGAACTAAAATAGAGTTTTTTAGTAGTGACAGCCGGAAAGCCATCGGCTAGGTCGTAGCGAACTTGTCGACCAAAAACACTTTTTGTACCAGTGTCCGTTCGGTCAGTTTTGGTGGTACCGTTTTCTAATATATCTTGAAGTAGGCTTAGGTATTGACGCATATTATATCTCTATTACTAAATTATACCAAAAATATTAAGAAAGCTAGGCGTAAGATCAGAGGGTATTTTCAAGTAGGTGTCTGTGCAACGCCTGTGCTGTCAGTAATGGGCCTAGTTCAAATGGTAAGCCATTACTGTCATAATCATCTCTGTGTATGTTTGGGCCAGGATTACTGTTCCATGAGTATGGTGGAGTAAAGCATACCGCTCCGAGCTTCTGATGCATTTGCTGAAGGTGTTTTGGTGTATCGTCGACAGCGTAAATTGGTACATTCGCGGAGAAGTTTGTTTGCATTTCGATGGCTTGTTGTACGCTTGCTATAGCACGAGCTTTTGTCATTTGGTTTTCGTCTGCCATATAATTTCGAGGAAATAATATGCCATCGAAGCAGCCATTCATATATTTATGGATAAACCTCAAGGTGCCCTTTTCCGTACCGCCTACTATGGAAGTATTAGCAACAATATAGACATCCTTGCTTCTTAGGTCACGAAATATGTTCGCTATATCATTTATGTAATCGACTGGCGGAATTGAGTTTGAGTCTGCAAGCTCTTGCACTAGAGTATCCACCCACCATTTGATATCTTCTAAGCCTTTCTCGTCGAGCATGGAGTCGTAGCTTGGACGGTCGCCGCTAGGGTGAGCGGGTAGATCGACACCGTAAGGGTTGAATACTAGTCCAAGCGACTCGCCGGTTCGTCTGAGCATCTCGCACATATCCATGGATACAATTGCAGATGGTGCTTTTTTAGGAACCTGACAAGCATTCAGAACAGTTTCGTTTAAATGAAGAAAACTGTCATGGTGTCCAGAGTCAACTGCCTCTACTGTATCGAAATCCAATTTGGAATTTGGGCCGGCCACTTGCATCGTAGTCCACATCGCCATAAGTTCATGAGTGCTTGGTGGTGAAAATTCTTCTCGAGAGGATGATGGGACCCATAATTCATTACTATTTGACATCTTTTTAATTATACAATAAATATTATGATATTACAATAGTAACTATATAAGAAGCTATGATCTAAGATTAATAATTAACTGACAGTACTCTTTTTTTAAGTATTTACTAGAACTAAACTGAGATCATACAATCTTGAATTATATCTCGACTCTTATGCCAGGTCCCATAGTGGTGCTTATACTGATACTTTTTATAAATACACCTTTGATGCTACTAGGTTTTTGAGAACCTAGGCTGTCAAGGAAAGCTTTGATGTTTTGCTCGATTTTTTCTGTACCAAAACTGACTTTACCTACGGCTAGGTGTACGACTGCTTGCTTATCGACACGGTATTCGACCTTACCAGCTTTAGCTTCAGTAACAGATTTAGCTGGGTCGGCTGAAACAGTTCCACTCTTTGGATTTGGCATTAGACCACGTGGTCCAAGCAGACGGGCATACTTACCGAGTTTTGCCATGTATTGCGGGGTGGCGACTAATACATCGAACTCTATTTTTTCTTTATCTAGTAGTTTCAGGAAGTCTTCATCACCAACTATATCTGCACCTGCTTTTTTTGCGGCTGCATGAGTATCTTCTGGTGCGAATACTGCAACTCGTATGGTTTTGCCACTGCCATTAGGTAGCGCTACTGTTGCTCTAATATTTTGATCGGCCTGACGGGGGTCGACACCAAGACGAACGTGAATCTCTACGCTTGCGTCAAATTTTGTAATTTTAGTATTGGTAGCGAGACTGGCAGCTTCAGATAGGGTGTATACCTTGTTCTTGTCAACTAGTTTAGCAGCTTCCTGATACTTTTTCCCGCGACGATCAATGCGAGGACGCGTAATTGGTACAGGGCCTTTTTTCTTGGTCTCAACCGCATCAGGGTCATGTGCTGAAGTATCGCCTGCGTCCTTGCGTGCAGCTTTTTCTTCTGCAGCCTTAGCCTCGTCGATAGCTTTTTGGCTACGCTTGCCAGACTTTGCAACAGTTGCCTCACGAACTTCGTGATGTTCGGTGTCAGCAATCGCTTGCTCGATCTCAGCAATAGTATTTTTTTCAGTTAAATTAAGCTTTAGCGCATTAGCCTTCTCTAATAAATCTGCCTTTTTGGCCATAGTATTATCCTTTCTGTGGTACAAGCGACGTTTCGTCTCCCAGCATTGATTTGTGTATATATTATTATAACAAAAATTACCCCTAGTGTCTAGACGGGGTAATTTGCTTGTTTATAGAAATTTAATCTGTTACTTCGACGCCCATGCTTCGAGCTGAGCCAGCGATAACTTTAACTGCACCGTCTAGGTCTATGGCATTCAATTGACTCATCTTGATTTCAGCAATTTCTTCGAGCTGCTTCCTAGTGATCTTACCTACTTTATCGGTATGTGGTTTGCCGCTACCCTTTTTGATACCAATTTTATCTCGAATCATGTCGTCAACTGGTTGGCCAAGTGACTTCCAGGTGAACGTACGATCCTCGTAGACCTGAATATGTACAATTACATCTTTCCCCATCATGTCTTTAGTGGCGTCATTGAATGGATTTATAAAATCCATCATATTTAGGCCCCATTGACCAAGAGTACTACCAACCGGTGGACCAGCGCTTGCACGACCGGCTGGGATGCGTAGTTTTAAATTACCAATTACTTTCTTTGCTGCCATATTTTCCTCATATTATTGTTTAGATACTGCATTTAGAAGCGTGCAGTGCGTAACATAGCAATATTAACAGATTGTACGACTAATGTCTAGCTTAGTTGTAGCCGTGGAGGGCGTCTTGACTAAGCTTTGCTGGGTCAATTTCAATGGCTGGAGTTGACGGAGGTTTATCGGCACATTCAGCATTATCTAGGTGAACCGTTTTAGGGTGCTTGACTGTCTCTCCGGTGTCTCCACTAATTCCACTTGGCACTAGTTCTAAGTAGTTACTTCGCATAATTATCTAGACCTTCTTAACCTGTAGTGCATCTAGCTCAACTGGTGTATCACGCCCAAACATGCTAACCATCACGCGTAGTTTACCTTTTGCGGCATCGATCTCAGAAATCGAACCATCAAAGCCTTTAAATGGACCGTCGGTGATAGAAA
>JAGQNA010000008.1 GCA_020428315.1 Candidatus Saccharimonadota bacterium | reverse complement strand
AGGGTGGGCTTGTTGAGTTGTTTGGAGTATATACCAGTGCTACACCTGACTGAGTTGGTAGACAGATATTGGTTGGTGATGGATTGGGACATTCATTTGCTTCTGGATAGGTGCCGTTTTCTTGGTAGTATAGTGTTAGTTTTTTGTGGGCTGAATTTAGATTAGATATTGCAGAAGCATCTTGGGCACGACTAACCAAACCATTGTATACCACCATAGTAATTGCAGCTAGTATAGCTATAACTACGATTACTATTAGGAGTTCTACTAGGGTGAAGCCTTTGTTGTGCTTATGCATATTGTTTTTAGTATACATCAGATTAACGTATGCCAAAGTATCCGTTCGAGGTTGAATAGTAATTGTCTAAGCTATAATGAACATATGACACTAAAGAGACTTGCTGTATACAACATACGCAGCTACGATCTATCGAGTTTTGAGTTTTCGCCCCACACGACTCTCGTGCTAGGTTCAAATGGAAGTGGAAAAACAAGTTTACTCGAAGCAATTTATCTAATGTATCGCGGAGTAAGTTTTCGCGGTAGTACAAAAGACATTCTAGCCCACACGACAAAAAATGCTAGCATACGCCTCGAGAGTCGTAATGAAGGAACTCGTGCACTTGATTTAACGCTTACCGGACACTTGGTAAATAAGAAATTCGAAGTAAATGGTAAAAAGACTTTCCGTCTACCAATAAAAAATAAATTACCTGTAGTTTTGTTTGAGCCAGACGAACTACGCATGCTCTCAAGTAGCCCAGACCGTCGTCGTCGTTTTCTAGATGGCATTATCAGCAGACTAAGCCCTTCATACGCTAGTACACTAACAAAGTATCAACGCACTCTTTTGCAGCGTAACGAGCTACTAAAGCAATCGATAAACAGCCCTAAGCAAACGTGGCAAAGCCATCTTTTTGCCTGGGATATTAAGCTTGCCGAACTAGCCTCACAGCTTGTAGATTCACGTCGAGCATTTATTAAGGTTTCAAATGATCAACTATCGACTCTTTATAGTGATATGGCAAACAAAGACCACGAAGTCTCCGTTCGGTATATTTGTCAGTTTCCTGAAAAAACATACCAACAACAACTTATTGGAGCATTAACAAATTCTATAGAAAATGATATCTTAAAAGGCCATACAACAGTAGGGCCACATAGAGACGACTTTGAAATACTACTAGATAATTATCCGGCACCAGAAGTAGCTAGCCGTGGTGAGCTTCGTACTATTATGTTGGCATACAAGCTTCTTGAAGTAACCCTGGTTCAGCGTCAATACTCAGCCTATCCACTCATCTTACTCGATGACGTATTTAGTGAACTTGATGTGAATCGTGAACGTCACCTAATGAAAAAGCTTCAACCATTCCAGTCAATCATAACTGCGACCGATCTCAGAGATGAGCTTCAAGCACATGCATCGATTATCTCGCTCTAAACATATATTGATTATGGTTACTTATGTTAGAATAACATCATAATGAACCGTCTGCTTTCGATTAAACATATCTATTTGTGTCTATCTATTGTCTTTATTTCTTTGTTCTCTACCCTCTCATTTACTACTATTGCATCTGCCGCCGAACCAACAGACGCATGTGGCACCCCTACAAATATAATTAAGCTAAACTGCGGCGATGGTAAAGGTATGGGTAATAATGCTATTTGGGGTATTCTACTAGCGGTTATCATGATCTTAACAGCTGGAATTGGAATTGTTGCAATTGGCGGTCTAATATATGGAGCTATCCTCTACACTACCGCTCAGGATAATTCAGGCCAAATCACTAAATCAAAAACCACTATTGCAAACGTGGTAATCGGGTTAGTGTTGTACGCATTTATGTGGTCACTACTCCAGTTTCTTGTACCGGGTGGCGTCTTTTCTAATAGTGGTGGTTCTTCAGTCACCTTTACGACAGGCACAGCGACGCCAGAGACCAGGACAGCCAATACAAATTCTCCATCTAGCAACGGTGGTAGCAGTAGCCCTGCCAGCACAAATAACCCATCTGCAGTAACAAAAGTTAAATTCAAGAACTTTCGAGACGCATCAGCTAGTTCAAACGGTGTATTAAAGCCGGGTGTTTTATTCAGATCAGCCAAGTTATTATACGCTGCAGCGAAAGATATAAATGCGCTTAGTCAAGTACTTGGACCTAACGGGCTTATAATTGACCTGCGCACAGCAGAGCAAGTCAGGAAGGCTCCTGATAAAGTAGTCCCCGGTGTGAAACGAGTTCACAAACCCGTACAAGCCTTTTCTGATACAGGTGTTGCAGTAACCAATCCAAGTATTAGAAAAGCATTTTTAGGCAGCTTTCGTGCAATGGCAAATAATCCAGGGCCTGTACTTATCCACTGCATGGCTGGTAAAGACCGTACGGGCTGGGTAACTGCTATGATTATGGGGATTTCTGGCGCAAGCAGAGATCAAATACGCGCAGAGTATGCCCTCAGTACAAAGGCATATCCCGACCATGACCCAAACTGGATAAATTCTGGTCTAACACAGATCGATAAAAAATATAATGGCTCATACAGAAAATACCTAAAGAAGGGTGTAGGATTAAGCGACGCAGAGATCGACAAACTAATCGCTAAATTTAAGGCATAATATGAATAACGATAACTTTGAAAATAGAGAAAATGAGCCAGATCAATCAACGCAACAATGGTTCAATTCTATCGATCCACCAGTACAGTTAGTCGCCCCCGTCCAAGAAGAGTCATCTAAGTCTCGGTTTAAATTATTCATAGTGGTGGTAGTTGGACTACTAGTTGTAAGCGGTATTATATTGGCTTACGTGATGCTCGTAATCGTCAAGAAAACACCAGAAATAGCAAAATGTATAAACAATGACTACTTCAAAGAATTGACTGGACAGACGACTGAGTCTAGGCTTTCGTCAGGAAAAAATTTCTACACAGAAACAATTGCCTTTTCTCCAGAGACATCCGACTACTTAAAAGACAATCAGGCAGAAATTGATTCAATAATTGTAAATGTTGGTAAATTCTATAAAAAATATAGCTCTAATACAAAAATAACCGTGACAATTACTAGTAGCTACATGGTCGGCAACTCCCCTGATGTATCGAATAGTCGTATTAAAAAACTAAAGCAAGACCTTATAGCCAACGGTGTATCAGAATCTGCAATCAACACACCTGACCCAAAGCCATTTACGCCCGAAGATGAAGAGGTGGCCGAGGAAGGCCCAACGCTCATTAGCGTTAGCTCAACTGCACAGTGCACATAATAGCCTAATGAAATAGGTGGGAAGATGATAATGAGTATCCGCTCGTTAAGATCCACGTTTCCAGTACTTCACACCCATTCTTCACCGGCGAAAAACGAGTCATCAACATCGAAGGTCAAGTTGATAAGTTTGAAGCACGCAAAAAAGCCGCCGTAGAGTGAAAGGCCTTCGTGTAAGATATCTGACCTGCATCTAACTGTTATGCTAGGCTTACTACATGAGCTTAAAAGGTAATTTTAATCAACCCAGCCATACATCAATAGATAAACCTAACCCTGCTAAAGAAAAACATCCGTTGGCACTATTAGCTGGGCTTACCGTGCTCATCGTTTCATCTTTTATTGGAATTTTCGGTGTTTTTGGATTACTTTTCCTTGACTCTCCTGATCCTGAAGTGAAATTCAAACAATTTAGTGCCTCGATTATACTACTTTTAATTACCTTCGTAACTGTTGTTATCACTGCCTTGCTTCTGAAACAAAATACATTTCTTCGTAATAAACCACTAAACCGAGATCCGAAGAAGCAACAATACAAGGGACTAGCTATTCTAGTCATCAGCGGATTAGTTGCAATACTCAGCTTTTTTCAACTGAATATTCCGGGGGCCAACGAAGCAATTTGGCAAATTATAATAATCCTGTCTATACCTTCTGGTCTTTTTGGCATTATGATAGCAACATCGAAGTAAAGCTGAATGCTATCTTTAGCCAATCGACACTCGTCTTCGTATGGTACGAATAAAATAATTGGAGCAACTTTTCATCATGTTAGCCCCAAAAGACCCGAATGATGGCAAGAATGTAATTATAAAAATCCGTGCTGGTGGAAATGAAGCTTCGCTATTTGCAGGTGAGTTGTATCGTATGTAGTAATAGGTGGTATATTATTCGGTAACACCAAGCTCTATACGCTTGAACTGTCCGATCTTTATATTCTCGCCAAGCTTAGCAATATGCTCCTTGATATGCTGCTCAACTGTTTTACTATCATCTAGTACATAAACTTGGGAGTATAGCGTCTTTTCGGCAAAGTTTTTCTCCACCTGACCTGCAATAATCTTTTCAGCAATATCTGCAGGCTTACCCTTAGCGGCGCCCCCCTCGATTGCCTCTTGCTTAACACGCTCAACTTCGTCAGCTGGAATATCGTCAGTGGTTGCGTAACTTGGATTCATTGCTGCTATTTGCATTGCAATCTGGTGAGCAAGTGTCTTAAATTCATCTAATTTAGCTACAAATTCAGTCTCACAGTTTAACTCAAGCACAACACCAATTCGATTATCATGTACATACGAGTCTACTACCCCAGCTCGTGCCTCACGGTCGCCTTTTTTCTCAGCTTTTGTCAGACCTTTTTTTCGCATCGCTTCAAGTGCTTTATCGAAATCACCATCAGCATCCAAGAGTGCATTTTTCGCATCTGTAAGCCCAACCCCACTGAGTTCTTTTAGCTTCTTTATATCCTCGATTGAAACTCCCACTTATTTTTCTCCTTTTTTACCTATCTCAATTGACTGTACAAAATAATCAGCGATTAACTGTAAGCCTTTAATAGCATCATCATTAGCTGGTATTACATAGTCAATTCCATCTGGATTTGCATTTGTATCAACAAGACCAATTACAGGAATGCCTAGTCGCTTAGCTTCGTTTACTGCGTTAACATCTGTCAAAATATCAAATACGACTACCGCACCAGGTTTGCCATTAAGGTTCTTTATGCCACCGTACTTTAGATTTAATTCATCTATGTCTTCTTGAAAACGCTGTACTTCAAGCTTATTATATCGCTTCTCTAGATCTCCACTCGCCATCCGTGTTTCAAGATCACGTAATTTCTTCAGCTGTGTAGTCATAGTCTCTACGTTAGTTAGCATGCCACCAATCCAACGCTCAGACACATAAGGTTGCTCTAGCTTTTCTGCTATATCCTTTACTATGTCTTTCGCTTGTCTCTTTGTACCAACGAACAAAATTGGTTTTCCAGCAGCTGAAGTCTTTGATAGAAAATCACACGCCTTTTCTAAGCCTTCTGCAGTTTTTACTAAATCAATAATGTGACTCTCTTGGCGTTTCGAGTGGATATATGGCGCCATCTTTGGGTGCCAACGACTTGTTTTGTGCCCAAAATGAACACCGGCTTCATACAAAGCTTTAATATCTATAGCTACTGCCATAATTACTACTCCTTATTCCTCATCATTCACGCCTATTTTATACAGGAGTATGTGAATGATTGCTTCATTAATATAATTACCTAATTATTGTACTATATCCTCTAGTCGTTGTCTACATGCACAAACCTGATTTTATACTGTTCTGTTTTAGAATAATAAATCGCCTATCAGGTGTTTTGACTTCCTGATAATAATCCGCTACAATATATCGTTATGAAAAGCAGTATTCACCCACAAAACTACCGGCCTGTCGTATTTAGCGACGATGTAGCTGGTTTTGCGTTCTTAACGCAATCCACTGCACAGACTGATGATGAAATAGAATGGGAAGATGGAAAGACCTATCCGCTCGTTAAAGTTCATATCTCGAGTGCATCTCACCCCTACTTTACTGGTGAGGAAAAAATTATCGACACCGAAGGTCGTGTCGATCGTTTCAAGGCGAAGTTTGCCGCAGCAGAAGCTCGCAAAAAAGAACTTGCCAACAAAGCAAAGAAAAAATCAGCCGCAAAAGCTAAAAAAGAAACTCAAAAATAGCTTTACGCTAATTTTAGATATTGTAAAATAGTTAAAAAGCATAAGTAAACCATTGACAGTAATGCGCTGATTGTGTATACTTCGCTTATACTAAAAATAAGGAGTCTAGATGACCAAAACAGAAACACCTCAGCCGCAACCACAGGCACAACAACCACAGCACCAATCACAAGAGCCTGTTCCCCAAAACACGCCGTACCAGCAACAGCCAGTGGCACAGCAATACTTTGCTCAACCACAAGCAGCGCCAGTCCAATACGTTGTTGCCGCTAAATCCCTTAAGGGTAAGGGAGGTTGGTTAGCGTTCTTCATGGTACTAGCGGCTCTTGCGTCTTTAGGGTATGTCACAATGTTCTTCAATGCTTTTTCAACGCAGAATATCCCTGATCTTATTTTTGCCCCTATCATGTTCGCTCTAGCTCTAGCCTGTGTAATATTAATTGCGCTAGAGATGAAAATTGCAAAATGGCTTTACATAGGATTTTGGGCAACTACAGTAGTCTACTCCACAGTATCTTCAATAGTAAATCCATCACCTCTTATTTCAGACGACAGTAGAATAGCCCAAGTTCTATCTGGCTTAATTGGTGGTATAGTTGGCCTCGTCCTTATTAGCCTCTATTTCATTACCTCAAAACGAGTAAAAGAGACGCTAATAAAATAGTTTAGACTTTGTACAAAAACACCCCCTGATATCATGGGGTGTTTTTTGATATAATAGCTAAGATATGCCAAAAATTAACTTAAATACGGCTGAACTCTTAGCTAAGAAACAAGCAATTGCCATTTTCTTGGCAGAACCAAACGCATTCTCAAGTCCAGATTTTGGTAAAAAAAATAAACGCTTTTCAGAGCTAGAAGTAATCATAGAAAAAGCTAGTACACGAGACATCCTAGAAAAACAGCTCATGGAAGCAAAAAGCCTATCTGGCGGAGGCGACGAACTTGCTGAACTTGCCAAAAGTGAGATCCCAGAGATAGAAGAAAAAATAAACAATTTAGATGAGGAATTGTTTATCATGCTAGCCCCAAAAGACCCGAATGATGGCAAGAATGTTATTGTAGAAATTCGTGCTGGTGCTGGCGGAGATGAGGCATCGCTATTTGCAGGTGAGCTGTATCGTATGTATCTTCGCTGGTGCGAGACACATAGTATGAAAACCGATATTATGAGCGAGAGTCCGAATGATGCCGGTGGCTATAAAGAGGTAATTTTTGAAGTAAAAGGCGAAAGTCCGTACTCTTTACTTAAGTTTGAAAGTGGCGTCCATCGCGTACAGCGTGTTCCAGCTACCGAAAGTCAAGGCCGAGTACACACCAGTACCGCAACTGTGGCGATACTACCTGAAGCTGAAGAAACTGATATCGAGATAAATCCAAACGACTTGCGTATCGACATCTTTCGGGCCAGTGGTCATGGCGGTCAAAGCGTCAACACTACAGACAGTGCGGTGCGTATCACTCACCTTCCGACCGGTCTGGTAGTCAGTAACCAAGATGAAAAATCTCAAATCAAAAATAAAGCTAAAGCCATGAGTGTATTACGTAGTCGACTACTACAGGCGAAAGTCGATGAAGAGCAAGCAAAGCAAAGTGCGGAACGACGAAGCCTTATCGGCTCCGGAGATCGTAGTGAGAAAATACGCACCTATAACTTCCCCCAAGATCGAATTACCGACCATCGAATTGGCTACAGCCGTAGTGGCATACCTCAGGCCATGAATGGTGATATCGATGATATCATCGATAAGTTATCTGCCTATGAGCGCGAACTTCTAGCTAAAAATAATAGTCTTTAGTTAGGTATTAATTAGCTGGCACAGTAAGCAGTTGACCAGGCTGAATAGTGGTGCTGTCACTGAACACTCCTGGGTTTAATTTTTTAATTCTCTCAACAATCTCACCAGTCTCATCACTGTTAATACCACTTGCAATATCCCAAAGCGTATCGCCCTCTTTCACAATATAAGTCTCTGTGTCCTGGCGTTCATTAGATCCTGAGTCATCCAGAACATTGCATCCGGCCACGACCGCTCCAGTTAAGGCTAGTACCGCCAGTACTCCTTTGAGTCTCGCTAAGGCTTTCTCTCCTCGTTCAGTCAGCTTTATCTTATCTAGTTTTGATTCATTATGAGGTTTCATGATGTCTATATTATCATACTAACGTTTATTTGTCAACATTGTCTTTGCCTTTCAGATGCTTCTTAAGACAACGTGTAGCAGTTTTGCGACATGATTCTGCTTCAAGTAGCCTTAGCATATCATCTAGAGCCAGTCTCTCCATCTCTTCTACGCTTCCATAATACAGCGTAGCGTAGTCTATTATAGACTGCTTTACTCGCTCCAAGATTGCAGTTCTTAGGTGAACAGTAGCACTACCTTCCTCGCTACAAAGTGTAAGCTGACTAATCTCATCTCCACTAGCAGATATGTATCCTCTGTCTAAGGTTACGTCTGAATGCTGCCTATACCAATCATCTTCCTTGTCATGCATGCCATCTAGCAAACCGTACGGGATCTCACGATGGATACTATCTTTACCATTAATCAAAAAAGATATCGTAAGCCATGTATCCATATTGCGAATATCCCACCTAAATACAACCATCGCAGGCACCTGACTGTCGATGATCGCGTCAGCACTTCCTAAAATAACGCCGTCAACGTACTCCTTGAGGGTATATTTCGTATCTGGATTAATCGATTCCTTGTTTCTTTTTGTCCAATCAGGTCGTTTCATAAGTCTTGAATTTCTATTTAAATTATAACATAATTCCGACATGACTATTTCGAGCTGGCTAATAAAATCTACAAATATACTGGCTGATTTAATGATGTCAACACCGCGACTAGATGCTGAAATAATCCTAGCTCACACTCTTCGCAAACCACGCGCCTGGCTACATGCACATGTAGACGATTCACTCGACCAACGTTATGTAGAAATTGCAGATGCACGCTTGGAGCTACGTGTGAATCATGTACCAATTGCCTACATTATTGGCCATAAAGAGTTTTACGGTCGGAGATTTTTAGTTAATACCAACACGCTCATACCACGCCCCGAAACCGAACAGGTAATTGAGCAGCTACTAAAAATACTACCCCAAAAAGATGCCAATAAAACACTTAAATTAGTCGATATTGGGACAGGTAGTGGCTGCTTAGGTATTACCGCTAAGCTCGAATGGCCCCGACTAGACGTGACGCTCTGCGATATCAGTAAACCCGCACTTGAAATAGCATCTAAAAATTCTAAGCTACTGAACGCCGATATCGTCTGTCTAGAAAGTAATCTACTAAACAATTACCCACATAGCCCAGATATCGTACTGGCAAACCTACCCTATGTTGATAAATCATGGGACATAAGCAAAGATACCAGCCACGAACCAGATTTGGCATTGTTTGCGAATAATAATGGGCTCGCTTTGATTAAAAAATGTTTTGATATGTTAAGCCATAGACTGCCCGTGGGAGGGATTGCAATTTTTGAAGCCGACCCAAGACAGTGGAACGAAATTCATAAATTTGCATTAGCTGCAAGCCTAATACCTCAACAGGAAAGTAGTTTCGTCACTCAATATATCAAGATTTGAAGCTAGCCGTTATAGCTTGCTAATGTCAAAGTTTTGACTATTGTTTTACCATTACGAATTATCGTTAGCTCTATTTTATCACCAGGTGAAAACTCACCAACCAACGTCGATACGCTACGCCCTGCTCCTACTTCATAGCTACCTACCTTCACAATAATATCTCCTTTTCTCAGTCCTGCTTTTTCTGCTGGACTTCCAGGAATAATAGAACGACCAGAGTCTGACATTATTAAGTCACCCTTGTCAACATCAAGCTTGTACCTAGCTTTAATTTCTGGATTGATCGACACAAAGCTAACGCCAACAATTGGTCGCTCAACCTTGCCAGTAGCTATCAAGTGATTAATCATCCCCTTAGTTGCACCTATAGGAATAGCAAACCCGATTCCTTGGGCATTTTCAGCAATTGCGGTATTTACACCAATAACTTGTCCTTTCATGTTAAGCAACGGCCCACCAGAATTACCGTGATTTATCGCTGCGTCTGTTTGCAATAAATCATTTAAGCTCGAAGCTGTTGCTTGAGTACCGTCTTCGCTAGCTACAATTGGACGTCCAACTCCCGATATTATCCCGGTAGTAACTGAATTTTTAAACTCTCCAAGTGCATTGCCTATCGCAACTACACTTTGACCAACTCTAACGGTTTTTGAATCACCGAGCTGAATAGCTGGTAGATCCTTTACATCTGGGATTTTTAAAAATGCAATATCGTTTAGAGGATCTTCACCGAGTACCGGTACGTCTTGGTATGCCTTACCAGATGAAGTTATGATTGTTGCTGAATTAGCATTACTTACAACATGCTTATTAGTCATAATGTAGCCATCCTTACTGACAATCATCCCCGTACCTGCTGCAGCGTACCTAGAGCTTGAACCTGATGATGTTATTATTGAGACTACACTCGGCGATACATTATCAACTAACGAAATGAGCGAATTATCTTCTCGACTGATAATTTTATTACCATCCCCTTCAACCCGTTTAAAGTCAACAGTGTCGCCTGCTCTATTGCCTACAGCACCCAAAAGCGCACCACCTGCCATTCCCGAGAAAAGTGCGACCACGACAAGCCCAACAACAAGCATCATATTCTTTACGGCCGTATTATCATTTGCTTTAGCCTTAGAATCTTCCTTTTTATCGATCATAGCCCCTCAATCCTTCCAAATATTGTTAGCGATACTACTATCATACTAATTACCAAGATTGTGGGCAACAGAACTTCGTTACGTTTTGCCTTACCGAACTTATGAAAACTTTCGTAGTATTTTTCGGCCATAAAGCCCAATAGGCCAACTACTATTGCTGCTTGTGAGAGTAAGATATTACCTGATATATCAAAGCTATATGCAAAGTTCCAATGATAAAACAGCCATCCGAGCTCAGCTACAATCAATGCCCAAATAAGACTTATCAATTTAAAATTGGGCTCCCTGTAGGAAACTAAAATATGCCTAGCTGTACTGTAGCCAATGATCCACATTAGTACGACTACAGGAGTTGCCCACCAGTCGTAGGAAACATGCATCAGAGCAGTAATTCCAACAAACTGCCCTACTCCTGCTTGGATAGAAGCTGCTTTTTGGCTAGAGCGAGGCTTTAAAATCAATAGCCAACCTATATATAACAACGTGAGGAAAATCTGAATACCAAGAGAACCATTTGCTACATACAATAGAATTACATAGCTAAGACTTACTATAGTGTCGATTACGTTGCTTATAATATTTGCGATCCAATGCTGAGGGCGTACAGCAAAAACTCGCCATTTACTAAGTAAAACTAACAAAAACGCCGGTAAAGGTGTTTGCACAGTTAAAACAACTACTAAAATAGCAATTGCCATCAATATATTTAGCAAAACATATAGAATTTCACTTATAATGGTTTTCTTACGAGATACTTTTAAAAACTCCATCGCTATAGGCCTATTATAGCACGATTGCGCTTCATCATGATCACATATTACGCTTATATTTGTGCTAAAATAAAATAATGCACGCACGCTTTTTGGATCGACATTCAGGATTAAAAGACTCACTAGGAATCGCTCTCTTTGTCATTTTAGTTATTATCGGTGCTGTTTTTATTAACACATTTATTTTTCGAAGCTTTAACGTACAAGGTAGAAGTATGGAAGACACGATGCATGATGGAGACAGGCTAATAGTCAATCGTCTTCCGGTCACTATGTCACAAATACAAAATAAACCATACGTACCAAAAAGAGGTCAAATAATTATCTTTAAGAACCCTAACTACGACGAAATTGAAAATAAGGAAAAATATATCGTAAAACGAGTTATTGCATTCGAAGGTGAGCGGGTAGTCCTGGCTAATGGTAAATACACCATATATAACAACGAAAAACCTGATGGATTTGACCCAGATAAGATTTGTAACTGTACGCCACGATCACCCACAAGTGGGGCTGTAGATACAACTGTTCCAGACGGTACCCTATTCGTCAGCGGAGATCATAGAGACGGCAATAACTCACTCGACTCACGTAATGGACTTGGCTTCATACCCTTGTTCGATGTTATTGGCCCAGTAAGTCTTCGTATCTTCCCATTCAACCAAATTCGTACGTTCTAAGATAGTAGCTGCTGCTTTAGTTTGTCCAAATCATCTTCGCTGCTAAACTCTATCCTGATCTCGCCTTTGTTGTTTCTTTTTTGTATGACATTAACATTTCGGCCTAGTTTCTGCGTTAGATAATTTTGCAACTGCTTGAAATTACTGGAGCCAGTAGCCCCTCTGGCTTTTGACGGCTTCTGGGCTTTTCTACTCGCAACATTCTTCTCGATAGTACGCGCACTCCATTGCTCTTGAATAATTTTTGGTAGTATCTCATCGATCACATCATCACTCAGGTCTATTAGTGGGCGTGCCTGCCCCTCTGTGATGTCTCTTTTTTGAAGTGCATCTTGAACTTTTTCTGGTAATCTCAGTAGCCTCAAAGTATTACTAACCGCACTAACACTCTTTCCACCAACCCTGGAGCCAATCTCTTCAAGTGAAAGATTAAACTTCTCTCGCAATTCAGAAAAAGCCCGGGCTGTCTCAAGTGGACTTAAATTATGTCGTTGAACGTTCTCAATAATCGAAAGTTCTAACTTATGCTGACTAGTTAAGGTTCGTACTAATGTAGGTATTTTTGCTAACCCTGCAGCTTTTGAAGCCCGCCAACGGCGCTCACCTGCTACTATACTATAGCCACCATTTTTTACTGGAACTACGACGATTGGCTGAAGCACTCCATGCAGTTCGATAGATTTAGTAAGTTCTTTGTGAGCCTCATCATCAAAATGTTTGCGTGGTTGATTTTTATCAGGCTTAATGCTGTCAATATTTATCATTCGTAAGTCGCTTACAACACTATTATCTAGCGACGTAGAGTCGAATGACTCATCAAATAGGTCATCTGGTATCAGAGATTCAAAGCTACGTCCTAAACCCTTCTTGCTGGACATTATAGCCCCATCCTTTCTATAATTTCTTTAGTGACAGCTTTATAGGCGCGTGCGCCTTTACTAAACCTGTCGTAAACTCCTATTGGCGCTCCGTGACTAGGCGCTTCAGCAAGGCGAATATTACGTGGAATCGCTGTATTTAATACTTTGCCAGGAAAATGCTTCTTAATTTCATCATAGACTTGCTGGCTTAATGTTGTTCGGCTATCTACCATAGTTGGTAGTACTCCTAACAAGTCTAGCGTCGGATTCATATTTTTACGAATTAATTTCATAGTTTCAAGTAGCTGGCCAAGCCCTTCTAACGCATAAAATTCAGTCTGTACTGGCAATAGAACGTACCTAGCCGCAATTAAAGCATTAACCGTGAGCAGACTTAGTGAGGGTGGGCAGTCAATTACTACTACGTCAAAACCGCTAGTTATACTGATGGCATTTTTTAATCTAGTAAAGCGTCGGCTTAAGCTTCCGAGTTCTGCTTCTGTATTAGCGAGTTGAGATATCGTTGGAGCAACCTGTAAATTTTTATACTTAGTATCAAGTATAATGTGTGATAACTGTCTGGTCTCCAGCATCACATCACTCATAGTTCCATGTTCAAGTTCAGACTTTTGAATACCGATTCCGCTAGTGGCATTACCCTGAGGATCAAAATCAATCAAAAGTGTTTTTCTGCCACTTTTAGCAAGATAATATGCTATATTTATCGCAGTTGTTGTCTTGCCAACTCCACCCTTTTGGTTTGTAACCGCTAGAACAGTTGTCATTGTTTATTTCCCTGCCTCATTGGCTCAATTATACCACGAGCATAATAAAAATCCCTAGCTCTATACCAGGGATTTTTATTACAAGAATAAGTTCTTATTTTATTGAGGCTATCTCAATTCGTGAGTACTTCTGGCGATGACCGTTTTCTTTATGAACACGCTTTTTAGCTTTGTAGCGAATAATTCGGATTTTATCACCCTTAACTAATTCTTCCACTACCTTAGCTTTTACTTTCACGCCTTTAACTGTTGGGGCACCGACAGTTGTTTTGTCACCGTCAATTACCAACATAGCATCGAGTGTGAGCTCTTTAGTTCCTTCCGGGAGGAGGTCCACCAGGAGGGTCTCTTTTTCGGTAACAATATATTGCTTTCCACCGATTTTTACGATTGCTTTCATAACTTCCTTTGTTTTAACCAACTCGATTGATTGTAACAGATACACCAGGCTTTTTCAAGCTAGGACGGCACAAATTAATGTAACAATATACCCCTGATGATAATCGTGATAATATTGAACTATGACATCTCGCCATAAACACTTTGGTTATACACACTGGTTCGAGTTGTATATGATGAAAGATGAATACACTGTCCAAGATTGGCAGAATATTATCCTCTCGATCTCACAGTACATCGGTTTTTTGCGTCGCTGGATAGTGTTTGTGCATATCGAAAACAATACTGTCCGCTACTTCGTTGGCATCAATAAAGATATTGGCATGCTTTCTAATAAACTTGAAAGTGTCGTGTTACGCCCTGTTGATGCTACCGCTATAAACCCACCCACAAATACACCGTCAGAACGATTCATTCAACTTGTGAGTGGCGGTAATTTGCTTGATGTACGCGAAAAATACTCAGTCAAACGCGGCAAAGAACTCGAGTGGATGTCGGTATCTATCCGTGCAGTCAATATAGATAAAGCTATGTGTGAAGCTCAATTTTGCTTCAAAGATAAAGGCGGCAACTACACAACTGGCCGTAAAATGCTTCTTAACTTTCCTTCCCAGCTGCTCGCAGTTAATTTTTTGACCAATACTAAGTACCTACGTAAAAAACAGCCAAAATATCTTGATATTCAAAAGTCACTTCATATCATGAGAAGTGATAATGTGGGTGCTGTGTTTGAAGTAGACACATTCCCCTATCTACCGAAAAACTACTATCTTCCGCTCGAGAGTTACGATTTTGATAAGCACTCATTCATTATTGGTGCTAGCGGTAGCGGTAAATCAAAACTCATCGGACTTCTTACTCAGAAGCTACTTTCGAATGGCGTAAATCGTCAAAAGTACCGTATCGTCGTGATTGATCCACATGCCTCACTAGAAGACGATCTCGGTGGTATCGAAGGTAGCAACGTCATTAGTTTTAAGAACCAAGACGACGGTGCCGAGCTATTTGCGGGTGCTGGTACAGATATATCAGCCGCTACAGAGCTCACTGGCACGCTGTTTAAATCGCTACTAGCTGACCAGCATAACCCAAAACTTGAACGAGTACTAAGGTTTAGTCTGTACGTGCTTATGACCGGTCAGGTTATGTCACTCGACAACTTAAAACGATTCTTGACAGATATAGAGTATCGCCAAAAACTGCTCAATCACGTTGAGAGTTTTATCCCGCAGAATATCATTAAATTCTTTGGTTCAGACTTTAATGAGATGCGAACCAAATACTACAACGAGGCTATATCACCGGTTGTGTCACTGGTTGATGAAATGCAAATGCAACCGTCGCTTGGTGCCCAAAACGATAATTCGGCATCGCTCGGTAAGCTCATTAACGCACACCGCCTGACTGTATTCTCACTCAATAAAGTAAGTATGGGTGAAAAAGTCGTTAAAACCGTAGCCGGTCTACTAATTCAGCAAATATTCCTCCTCGCTCAATCACGCAGTTTTAACGAAAAAATAATACTTATTATCGACGAAGTGTCCGTGGTACAAAACCCTGCCATTGCACAAATTCTAGCCGAAGCCCGAAAATATAACTTGTTTGTGTTTTTAACCCAGCAGTACTTTGGCCAAATCGAAAAGAATATTCAAGAAGCAATCTTCACAAATGTATCTAACTATTATGTATTTAGAGTGTCAGAGGAAGATGCACGTGCATTAGAGGGTAACCTAACTATCGAACTACCCAAAGAAGCATTGCTCGAAGAAAAAGAAGTCGGCAATAAAGAAAATGAGCTTCGTGTTCGAATACTTACCTCACTGAATAGTCGAGAATGCTTACTCAGGCTAAGTGTAGGTGGCCAAATACTTCCAGGCATTAAAGCAACGACGATGGACTTTAAGCCAACTCATAAGACTCAAGGTGTTGATTTAAAAAAATACAATACAACCGATCTACCTTCAAAATTCCAAGAAGCAGTAGTTGCTCAAAACAGCTTTGCTCCAACCCCCACAAATCAACCAGTTGCTAAAAAAATCGAAAAAATATCGATGGCAGATTTCTTAACCGATAAATCATCCACTAAGATCCTAACACCAGACATACAAACACCTACTCAACCATCGCCGCAACCAAACCGCACACCCAGTCTTGCCGATTTTCTCTCATCGCAAAGTCTCAACATAGATACTAAACACGGAAGGAAGAAGAAATAATGGATGCCAAACAAGCAAAAGAAATATTAGATAAAATTGTCGGAGCAGTTTTTGGCTATCAAAACCCTCTAACGCTCGAACAAGCAATGCAAAAGTTTGCATTTGACCTTAACTTGCCCCAACAAGTGTATGATAGCACGACTGGCGAGATAACCTGGGCAAATTCAATTAACCCATCACGCTTCATCACTATGGATAATTCACTAAAGCATGCAGGTATTGACGAATGGATACTGCCAAAACGAGAGCTAAACTCGATAGAAGACATCCTGGCCGCGTGGGCTGAAACAAATTACACAACCGTCGAAAGACAAATTGAATCAACAGGCGTAGCAGAGAGCGACAGCGTAAATAACAGCGAGAATATTTATCGTTCAGCTTTGATTCGACGCTGTAAAAATATTCTGTTCTCGAGAGGCTGCGCTGATTCGGAGTTTCTAGTGGCAAGTTCTGAGTCACAAACATCCGCTTTCTCAATTCGAGTTGAAGACAGTCAACTAGTTTCAAACAGCTTCGAGGTTGTATGGTCAGCCAAAATTTCTAACTCATTTTTTATCCAAGATTGTTATGATATGTCAGATTGCATGTTCTGTTCACATACTGCCGGCAAGCAATATTGTATAGCCAATATGCAATTCGAGAAAGAAGAATACGAACGAATTAAGCTAGAAGTTATTCGTTGGATTTTTGCCAATTAGCAACAACAGTATTGGCGCGTAGCCAGCCTTCAGGATTACCAGCATCCAGATATTCCCCTGCTGCCTCACCTACGATAATTCTTTCCCCTCTTGCTGTATAAGTATTGATAGCATCAGTCACCTCAAATTCACCGCGACTAGCATTAGCTGGTAGCGTACGTGCTAGTTCAAAAATCTGCTTATCAAACAAGTAGAAGCTAGCGTTATTTAAGTTACAACTAGTGTCTTCTGGTGCTGGTCTTTCAAGTATCCTTACGAATACATTATCCGTATCTTTTTCAATGATACCGTACTTCGAAATATCCTCATGCGGTACCGGCACTCCAAGCAAGCCAGCGGTAGCATCACTTTCTGCTACCATATCAATCAGGTCCTTAGCATTCGAACCATCATCACTACGTAGGAAAATCTGGTCACCCATAATCACTAGTGCAGATTCATCATCGGAAATAAATTCACTGCAGAGTCCTACTGGAATACTCGTACCGTATCCTCCAGTTGCAGGTTGAACAATAAAATGAATCTCTACACCTTCCAAGGGGGCTACTAGTGGTAATATATCATCTTTGCCATTACGTCTTAAGTAGTCATTTAACTGTATATTGCTACGATAGTAATTCTGAACCTGTGAGGACTGTTCCCCGACCACAAAATAAATATCCTTAATTCCCGCTGCTAGTACGTCCTGAACAATATAATCTATTACTGGGCGCGTACCGATAGGTAGCATACACTTTTCAATTGATTTCGTAATCGGCAACATACGTGTACCCCACCCAGCCACCGGTATTATTGCCTTAGTAACTTTTACCATAGTATATATAATACTAAATTTTCATATAACTATACAGAGTATGAGCTGCTAGTTTTTCTGCTGTAACCTATCCATCTGTCGATGATTCAATCCATAATAATGTGCTATCTCATGCCATAGAGTGCGTTTTATCTGCTCGAACAAGCTATCTTCACTGTCTACCGTCGTAAGTATCTGATTTTTGAACAAGGTAATGCGATCTGGTAGCATGCCACTCCAGCCGCTACCCCGCTGAGTCAGAGGTACACCTTCGTAGAGACCGAGGAGGAGTTTGCCTTGTAGTTTCATCTTATCTGTCTGTTCGGGTGTCGGGTCGTCCGCCATCAAGATAGCGACATTATCTAACCCCTGGATATACTCTTGGGGTAGTTCGTCCATAGCACGAGTTACCAGTGCGTCAAATTGTTGGTCAGTAAGATGTATCATATTAGTTTTCAGTCGTATGCTATTCTATTTAAGCATAAAAGATAAGCAGTGTCAAGTAACTAAGGTATCTCGTGGCTCTTGTGCTATAGTGTATTCATGAAACTACAAAAAACCGAATTAATCCAAGCTCAATTAGCACTACTAGTCGCCGTTGGCCTACAACTTGTAGTCTGGCTGGTCAATCACGATGTTTTCTCAGAGTTCCAATATGCCGTCATCATCGCTCAGGTGATCTTGATGATAGTACTAGCACTGACGACCGGCAGCAAGAGCGCCAAGGCTCGCGCCACTCATCACACCACAGCCATCGCCATGATAGCCGTGATAACCCTAGCAAACCTCGCATCACTAGCCATTATCATCACCGCTCTACTGACAGACAGCTTGGTGCGCGACGGTTCCGCCTTACTGGGCTCGGCTTTGGCTATATTCTTCACAAATGTCATCGTCTTTGCTCTCTGGTACTGGGAGATAGATAGCCCAGGCCTGACCAAGCGCAACTGGACCAAATCTGACAAAGATTTCCAGTTCACCCAGCAAAATATGCCAGCTGACTTTCCGGACTGGAAGCCAGAGTTCTTTGACTATTTTTCATCTCGCTCATCAACTCGTTCAACGGCGCCACCACCAGCGCTCACCCTATCACCCGCCACGCCAAGCTACTGATGGCCACCCAAGCGTCTATCTCTATATTTACACTCGCCTTAGTCGTCGCTAGATCAGTTGGAGTGCTGGGAAGCTAGACAGCCAGTATTAAAATAGTGCTTTATTCATAATTACACTGTAGTGCCTAAAGTTACATTCTGGCTAAGTATATCGATAGTTTGATGCCGTCTATCTTGGAGACAACTGGCTCTACTGCCACACTATCGCTCTTTGCAGCCAGAGTCTCGGCATAGATGATGTCGTGATGCTCCACTAGAGCCTTGGCTAGTTCAGTGTCATCGGTATCTAGCTGAAGTTTTATACGATCGTCAACATTTAGCCCAGCAGACTTGCGAGCCGCCTGAACATGACGAATAATTTCGCGCATATAGCCTTCACGCTTAAGCTCGGGGGTGATATTTAGCTCAACGTCAATCTTGGTATTTTCACGCTGGCCTTGCAGTGCTGGGTTGCACACAAACTCAATCTGTTTAATATTCACTTCATCGATCACCATTTCACGGATTTCGGGTCGGAAATCATGCGCTATCTCGACCTTGGCGTAGCCAAGCGGTTGACGCGTCTTGATACCCTGCTTCGCCCTAATCGACAATATATCATTGATTACGCTACGAGCTTGCTGCATTTCATCTAAAACCTTCTGGTCGACGGTATAATTTGTCGGCCAATCCAGCAGGTGAACAGACGCTGCTCCGCCACCGAGTTTTTGGTAAAGCTCTTCGGCTAGGAATGGTGTAAATGGTGCCAAGACAACTGAGAGTTTAAGTAACACGTAGTGAAGCGTGCGGTAAGCTTCGGCTTTGTCGCCGTCATCTTCACTCTTCCAGAAACGGCGACGGCTGCGGCGTACGTACCAGTTACTGGCGTCATCTAGTAGCGGCAAGATGTCACTCATAGCCTCTGGCAGATTGTAGTCATCCATATGCTCGGTGATGTGCTGATTTAGCTGATGGACGCGGCTGATGATCCATTTGTCGAGCGGGTTAGACACATCGTCTGGGTTTGTCGTAAACGGCTTGCTAGCGTCAAATTCCCAGCCGTCGACTTCGGCGTACATAGTGAAGAAATCGTACATATTCCAAACCATACTAAGTTTGCGCGCGACGTCGCCGACGTCCTTGTCTTGTAGACTAAAGTCTTCGCCTTTAAGCAGCGGTGAGCTGAGTAGTAAGAAACGCAGACTATCGGCCGAGAACTTGTCCATCAGCTCATTTGGATCAGTGTAGTTGCCGAGGCTTTTGCTCATCTTGCGGCCGTCGTTGCCAGCTAGCGTACCGGTGGTGATGACGTTGTTGAAAGCTTGCTCGCCAAACAACGCCGTGTTGATGGTATGTACGTAGTAGAACCAAGCGCGGACTTGGCCGATGTATTCGACGATAAAGTCGCCTGGGTAATTGGCTTCGAACTTTTCTTTGTTTTCGAACGGATAGTGGAACTGTGCAAATGGCATACTACCAGACTCGAACCAGCAGTCTAGGACTTTTTCGATGCGAGTGAATTTCTCGCCGTCGATTTCGAAGGTGATGTCGTCGACCCATGGGCGGTGGTAATCTTCTAGCTCTACGCCACTGAGTTCTTTTAGTTCGGCGTAGCTACCGATGACCTTTACGGTACCGCGGTCGCCTTTCCAGACAGGCATAGCCGTCGCCCAAAAGCGGTCGCGTGACAGATTCCAGTCTGGTGCTTGCTCAATATTTTTGGCGAAACGGCCGTGTTTGAGATGTTCTGGGAACCAATTAATGTTCTCGTTTTGCTCGAGCATCTTTGGCTTGCTACCCTGCACGTCGAAAAACCAGCTAGGGATAGCGCGATACATAATACGCTGTTTGCTACGTGGATTGAACGGATATTCGTGTTGGATGTATTCGGTTTTCCAGACGATACCAGCTTTTTGCAGGCCTTTGGCAATGTTTTTGTTATTGTCCCAGACTTCAAGTGGTTTGGTGCTGTCGACCCATGGCATGAGTGCGAATAGCTGTTCGGCAACTTCTGGGAAATAAAAGCCGTTGTCGTCGAGCGTATGCGCGACTGGGATGTCTTCTGCCCCCGCAAGCTCGAAGTCATCCTCACCGTAGGCCGGCGCGATATGGACGATACCGGTACCGCTGTCAGCACTAACGTATTCGGCCGCCCAAATCTTGTGCGCGTTGCCGCCGTGGTCTTCAAATAGCGGCTGATAGCTCTGCCCTACTAGCTCTGAGCCTTTTAGCTCGCGCACAACGCTATAGTCGAGTGGCTGTTTTTTGTCGTCTACAAAAACTTTTGGTGCTAGATCTTTGGCAACGATAAGGCGTTCACCGTCTAGCTCGACTTCGATATAGTCCAGTTCGCTACTGACAGCTAGTGCTGTGTTGCCAGGTAGTGTCCATGGTGTGGTTGTCCAGGCGAGCAGGCTGGCGTTATCGGCTAACTTGAATCGTACATACACACTCGGATCCGTCACCGTCTGATAAGCATCATTATCC
Source organism: Candidatus Saccharimonadota bacterium (assembly GCA_020428315.1). GTDB lineage: Bacteria > Patescibacteriota > Saccharimonadia > Saccharimonadales > Saccharimonadaceae > JAGQNA01. The sequence goes on along the minus strand of JAGQNA010000008.1, from coordinate 17,641 downwards.
ATGGTAACTTCGTTTTTGCTGACAGGCGTAGCGAATTTGGTGTCGTACATCAGCACCTTTTCACCTTCGTAGATTTTGCCCTTTTCGTAAAGCTCTTTGAATGCCCACCAGACGCTTTCCATATAGTCTTTGTCCATGGTTTTGTAGGCACCGTTAAAGTCTACCCAGCGACCGACGCGATCGACGACATCTTCCCAGGTGGCAGCGTTTGCGACCATACTTTCGCGGGCTTTATTTATGTAGGTTTCTAGGCTGACAGTCGATAATTCATTGCCCTCTTTGTCAAGTGGCGCCTTGTCATCTAGACTAGCTACTATCTGGCGTCGGTCGATGATGTTGAGCTGTTTCTCGACGAAATTCTCGGCCGGTAGACCGTGCGTGTCCCAACCCCAGACTCTCTCGACACGCTTACCTTTCATAGTCCAGTAGCGCGGTACAGCGTCTTTTACAATAGAACTAAGCAGTGTGCCGTGATGTGGCACACCCGTGATAAACGGCGGACCGTCGTAAAATACATAGGCGTCATCTGCTGGCCGATTTTCGACTGATTTTTCAAACGTCTTGTTGTCTTTCCAGGTCTTTGCCCACTCTTTTTCGTATTCTAGCGCCCGACGGCGGCTGTTTGATTTAAACTTCATCGCATTCTCCCTTTTTATCATATTTACAATAATCGCTACGTGACCCAGCCCTTCGCACCATGCGTAATACCGGCATTTTGTCACGAAATAACTCTCCAGTTTCACCCGCATCGACAAAGCCACATTTGCGATAAAAGGCCTTGGCCCGTTCGTTATAATCTACAACCTCTAGGTCAATCTCGTCATCACCCACAAAGCTATCTGCTAGGGACATCAGCTCTTGAGCTAAGCCACTACCGTGCGTCTCAGTGGTCGTATACAACGCACCAAGGTGCTTGGTGCCGTCTTCTTTGGTAAGAACATGAACCATACCGACTACCCTGTCGCCTTGAAGTGCAACTCTATAAAACTGCTCCGGGTCGGCAAACACCTCAGACATTTTTTGATACGACTTGTCCATCCACTCGGGTGTGAGCCACTTGGCTGTTTCTTCCGCCAACCACTCCTCGGTAACGCCTAGTTCGTCATTGCGATAAGTATCGCGCCAAGATTGTCCATGCATAGTACGGATAGGATTGACGTCATCGATAGTCGCTTCACGTATCTCGTAATCTGATTGTCGCTCTTGTTCCATCTTTCTCCAAACAAAAAATCCCTTCTTCGTTACTGGAATCCGCAAGGGTTGTGCGGACGGTGCCATCCAGTTTCGAAAAAGAGATTTACTCTATATTCGCACTTTATTGTTCGATCTGACGAGTCGATGGTCGCCCGAGTCTAGTTTCTGTTTGCCAGATTTCTTTCGGGGGCATTCGCGGCCGATAACCACTCACCTCACATATAAAAATGAGGGCGCTTCTGCCCTCATTTTACTAGATAACGTTAGGTTTTACCAGAGCCACTTATTTTTCTTAACAAAGTCTTGGCTCAACCACCAGTCCGTAAGACTCCACTTGCGCGGTGAACCTGCGATAACTACGAGTACAGCAGCGTAAATAAGATGTTCATCAATAACTGGATTATTTTCTAACGGCAAAACAGCCGCCCACATCATGATAAGCAATAATGAGCCGGTCATCGCCGCAACTCTCAAGCCTATACCAAGAATAAGCGCTACTCCTATTCCCAATAGTCCAGCCATAAACAACCAATCTACCCATGCAAGTCCTGCTAAACCTGAAAATAAATCTACAAATGGACTATTTTGATTAACGCCAAATTTTAAAAAGCCTGTTGTCGGCGAGCCACCAGAAATCCATGCTTTATCTGGAGCTGTTGCCATACCGAAACCAAATGTCTTATCTAAGAATGCCCACAAAAATACAAAACCTAGCATAATCCGAACGCTAGCGAGGATACGCCATGCCTTTTCATAACTTATTTTTTTTACCTTACTATTCTTTTTTACCATTTAATACTCCCGCCTTGTTATGTAAATATACCGTCGCCGTACTTAATCAAAATTGCTGCAATTAATGTAACGACTAGTGCAGCCATAGTAAGCTTATCATAATCCTTACTTATAAATTTCTCAAGATTTTTTTGTAGTTTTTTTGGTAAATAAAGATTTTTTTCACGAATATTATATCGAGTGATTGAAAACCAGACTAAAGTTGTAGTTAACGTAACTAGTAGACACCATGGACAAAGTGCCCCTATGACGAAGAAACTGACACCGAATAAATATAGAGCAAAAATAAAACCCAGAGTATACCCAACTTGAGCTGCTGCCATAAAAAGCCTTGGGAACAATATACCAGACAACCCGGCAACAGCAACTGTAATCACAACAGGTTCGGTCATCAAGCCAATAAAGCTATTTGGAAATCCAAAAAGAAAAGCAGTTGGGTGCAGATTAACTGTTGCACAGTTAATTACGACATTAACACTACAACTAAGAATTGCATTTGGATTCTTAGCCAACTCCAAAGCATCGATACTTAGTACAAGCGAGGCAATTAAGCTTAATATGGAGCCAACAAGCATACTCCCAAATATCCAGCGATTGTCTCGAATTACATCATCTTTATGTGTAAAAAAATTGATTAGCTTACGCATAAAAACTCAATTCGTTTATCAAAGGCAGGGGTAGGCCTTTCCAAAAATTAAGCATTTTACCGCTGTAATCTAGAGCTATTGTACTTGGATACTCAACAACGTCATAGGTTTGGCAAAAAGATTGCCCTTCACGAGTCTCTGGATCAATAGTTTCGATAATATTTCCAGTCTGCCGACTAAAATCTCGTAAATACGTTTCGACACTAGTTGCATGCTCACTGTTTGGCTTATAGACAATTACTGCTCGCATATTGATTAATCCTTTGCACTCGCATGTCGACGAGCAAGTATGTCAACAAAATCATCTAAAGTCTTAAAATCATGAAATACGCTTGCAAACCTGACATATGCAACTTGATTTTTACCCTCTAGTTCATCGAGTACTATCTGCCCTATACCTTTTGAGAATATCTCGCTCTTACCTTTATCGTACACAGCATCTTCAACCTTGTTTACAATTTCTTCAACTTCCATTTCGGAAGCAAAAAATTTTCCAACTGACTGTTTAATAGCGATTTCGAGTTTATTTCTGTCAAATAGTTCGCGAGTACCATCCTTTTTGATAACCGCTAAATTAGGTTTTTCAATTCTTTCATAGGTGGTAAATCTAGTCCCGTCTGGTGATTCTCGGCGACGACGAATTGTCTTACCGTCACCTACCTCTCGTGATTCAAGAACCCGACTATCTCCAATATTTACCTGTCCTGCCACACGAAACCTCTATTCCTTGTTTTCGTTTTTATCTGCCTTCTTTTTCTTTCGTCGGCGTAAAAATGCGGGAGTGTCATCATCGTCATCAGCTAGAGCTGGCTCTTTCCAGATGTCTGATTGTGTGTCATCTGCAAACTCTGCTGCCGAATCTGGCTGATCCAAGCTCATATCCACAGATTGGATAGTATCGTCTTCTAGCTCGGCTTCTTTCATGAGGTCCCTAGGGGTATCATCTTCATCATCGTCCATATAATTACTATCGAAGCCAGTTCCAATAACCGTAATAGCGATTTCATCTTCCATCTCAGGTCTCAGAGTTGCACCAAATATTATATTTGCATCTGGGCTTACTGCACTCGTAATAATTTCGGCAGCCTCAGTTATCTCCGCCATACTCATATCGTATCCACCGGTTACATTAAATAGTACACCTTTTGCACCATCAATCGACACTTCAATAAGTGGTGATTCAATAGCCTGCTGAGCGGCCTGAGCTGCACGACCTTCTCCACTTGCTCGACCAATCCCCATAAGTGCACTTCCTGCATTGCTCATAATTGCCTTTACGTCAGCAAAGTCTAGATTTATCAGACCATGTTCAGTGATTAGCTCAGAAATACCCTGTACTCCCTGACGTAACACGTCATCTGCGATTTTAAAAGTTTCAAGCAATGGAGTACGTCTATCTATAGTCTGGAGTAGACGATCATTTGGAATAGTAATTAATGTGTCCACTTGCCTGCTAAGATTCTTAATAGCCCCGTCGGCATTGATGCGTCGCTTTTCTCCTTCGAAGCTAAACGGTCTTGTAGCCACGCCAACCACTAATATACCGAGCTCGCGTGCTACTTCTGCAACCACGTGACCTGCACCGCTTCCGGTACCGCCACCAGCACCGATTGTTACAAATACCATATCTGCACCATTGAGTGCATCTTTTATATCTGCTCTAGACTCGTTAGCTGCGTCCTCTCCTCTAGTCGGATCAGCACCTGCTCCAAGTCCACCAGTGGTATCCTTTCCTAGATGGATTTTAATATCTGCCTTTGAATTGTGTAGCGCCTGAGCATCGGTATTCATAGCGATGAATTGCACACCCGTAAGCCCGGCATCTTTCATTCGATTAACCGCACTACCTCCAGCGCCTCCTACACCTACAACTTTTATGCTAGCAAACGTCTGGATTTCACTTGGCTTAACTTCCGGCATTACCCTCTCCCCGCTTCATCATTTGATATAAAATCTTTACTCATTTCAGTATACACTAGGTGAATACAAAAATTAAATACTCCACTTAGCAGTGGTCATGTTTTAAACTTACCTAGAAATCTCTGTAAAACACCACCTGCCTTCTTTAGTTTACCCTTTGAATCAAACCCAGATCCCCCAGATTTTTTATTATGCTTCTTTGATTGCGCAAAGCCACGCTCACTGTCAATCAACATTAGACCTACAGCACATGAGAACTCAAAGGTTTCGGCCTCCTCAGACACCCCTGCATAGCCACTAGCCTTTATAGTCTTTGCAGCCAACCCAAGTGACTGTTTTGTGTATTCAGCAATCTGTTTTAAATTTGCACCTCCACCCGTCAACAATATTCCGTTCGGTAATTTACCCGCTCGGCCTGCCTTTTTTAACTCTTTCTGGATACCCTCAAATATTTCTTCAAGGCGTGCTTCAACAATATCATCAATTTCAGCGGTATCAAACGTTAGTACTTCGTCCTCATGCTTAATACTGACTCCTGATTTTTGCTCACGTGGTATGGCAACCGCGTGTTCAAGTTTGATTCCTTCTGCAATTTCTGGTGTTATCTTAAGTCCTATTGCTAGATCATTTGTAATATTGACTCCACCTATCGGGACCACGCCGATATACTGTAAGTCTCCCTCTTCAAAAACCGCAACGCTAGTTGTTGAGCCACCAAAATCAATCACTGCCACACCATTTTCTAATTGACTCTCACTTAGCACAGCCCGAGACGATGCTAGAACACTAGGTACAATAGCATTTGGATGCACCTTTGCTGCTTCTGTCGATTTTTCTAGGTTATCTAAATGTGGCACCAAGACCGATACTATATTAGAGCTAATCTCGAGCCTTGTACCGGTCATCCCAAGGGGGTCTTTTATATTATCCTGTCCGTCTAGCTTGTAGCTATGTGGTACAACTTCAATAATCTCTCGATTTGCGGGTATCTTACCAGAGGTAGCTACCTCTTCTACTCTTGCTAGGTCTTCGCTATTTATTGCATGATCTACACCGCCCACAGCAATCATTCCATCGGCTTTTGTACTAAGTATATGTTGTCCATTTATACTTACAGTTGCGGCATCTACTTGGTATCCACTCATCCGCTCTGCATCTCCAAGGGCCTGGTCTATTGCATCACTTGGGCCGTTTAGGTTCACTACGACACCTTTACGCATACCCTTATTGGGGACTTTACCGATTCCAACGATGGTTGGGGTGCCATTTACAGAGTCTATGTGCCCGACAACGCATCGAATCACTGTTGTACCAATGTCTAAACCGACAGCATACTTAGAGTTCTCTTGCATATACACAGTATACAGGTTACGTTAATATCAATGCAAGCTTGTAATAGTTCTACAGTGGCTCAATATTAGTAACTTTAACAAAATTATTACTTGTATAGTTTGTTGGTGAAGAATGAACTCTAAATCGAACCCATTTTACATTTGGACCAGTTGCAGCAGTCCAGGTACAGCTTTTCCAAACTGACATACCAACCCTACATGATGCATCGCCATTTCCGGTATAACCCCAGGTATTCTTCACGGGTGTTACTTTATCTGCTGCATAATAATAAGATCCAACATAAACTAGTGAATCCGGGCTACCGTTTGGAGATGGCTGTGTTGCAAATCCTTCATAAGAGATTTTCATAAAACTCTTTCCTTCATTCGGTATAAAAGGAGACCGTGCGATGCCAGAAGATGCTGTGCTTAGTTCAAACTGCCCCACACTACTACTATATGTAACCCCTGGCCCGGGTGCACTCCAGGCACTCATGACGTAAGCACAACTTCCCGAACCAGGAGCACCAGATGTGTTATTGACACGGCGTGTCGTACTAGATTTAGTCATCTGTAAGCAAAATGTTGAGCTTGACGGCAAATACTCAAAACTATACTCACTGCCAATAGTGATACCTACTTCTGCAAGCGTATTCGGGTATATACCTTCGCTAGCTTTGTACAGTTCAAGTTTTTTCGAAAACTGTGACAAAAAAGAATCAACTGCTGACTTATCTGCATTACTTTGTATTCCATTAAATGCTACGGTTGTAATGGTTGCCAAGATTGCGATCACAACTACGACTATCAATAGCTCAATTATTGTAAACCCATCCGTTTTTCTGGTCATAGCCACTATATTGTACTCTGCCCAACTCTACTTAAGCAAGATTTCTCACAGTTGTGTCAAAACCTCTGCACCAGTCTCGGTGATGAGTACGGTATGCTCAAAATGTGCTGCTAAACTTTTGTCACGAGTACTGATCGTCCAGCCATCTTCATGTTTACTATTTATTCCTTCACCGCCCAGTGTGGCCATCGGTTCAATCGCAATTGTATCACCTGCCTGTAATACTTCCCCCTTACCTGGCTTTCCCCAATTAGGCACCTCTGGAGGCATGTGCATTTCTTGTCCAACACCATGCCCAACAAGGTCTCGAATAATACCCAGTTTTGCACCAGACAACACACTTTCAACCGCGTTGCTAATGTCACCTACTCGGGTACCGCTACCTTTTATGGCATCTATTCCTGCCATTAAACTTTGTTCGGTTTTCTTCAGTAGATGTTTTTTTGCGCCTGCTGGTGCTTCACCCACAACCATAGTAAAAGCACTATCTGTTTTCATACCCTGGTATGTAATAACTAAGTCAAAGCTAACTACGTCTCCAAGTTGCAATTTATAATCACTAGGCACACTGTGGACTATCTGATCATTGACACTTATACATATATTGGCTGGGAATTTCACTTCACTAGTCTTATAGGTTGCTTGTGCTCCGTACTTTTCAATTTGCACACCGATGAACTTATCAAGTTCAAGTTCACTAACTCCAGGGTGCACCTGGGTCTTTAAATTCTCATATATTGTGGCAAGTATCCTCCCGCCTTGACGCATTGCATCAATCTGTTGAGAAGTTTTCTTGGCTTGCATACTAGTTAGCTAGCTTATATTTTTTTATTACGCCTACTAGACGATCGTTGATTTCGTTAACGCTTCCCTCGCCATTTACTCTTTCAACTACCACATCCTTGCTCTCCAGATATTCTAGGATTGGATTTGTATCAGCTCTATAAATCTCCATACGTCGCTTTATCTTATCAGGTGTATCTTCTATACGCCCACGCCCTGCTAATCTATTAGTAATTTCCTCATCGGAAACCTCGAGCACCAATACAAGTGCTACATTTCGACCTAGTCCATTGGCTGGCCTCTCTAACCATTCCGCTTGCGCCATCGTTCTTGGAAATCCATCGAGGATAATTCGACTAGCGTTTTGCTCATGAGCAAAGGCCTCTTGCACGACGCCATATGTTGTTTCGTCATCGATTAGCTCACCAGAGGCCAAGATTCGTTTAACCTCAGGGTCTTGACTCGAACGAAACATTTGCCCCGTACTCAGCCATTTCCAGCCAAGTTTTTCTGACAGTATTTCACCTTGAACACTCTTTCCAGCACCAACCGGACCGAACAATAGTATCATTAACTTAACCTATCTTTCACTACTTTTGCTAACGATGCTCCATCGACACTAGTACCTAGTTCTGTTTTTAATGCACCAATTACTCGACCCATATCTTTTATGCCAGCAGCACCTAGTTCGGTAATTTTTGCCTCTACTTTATCATGTATCTCATCTTCGGTTAGTTGCGGAGGAAGGTAATTCTCAAGTACATCAATCTCGAACTGTTCATTTTCTGCAAGTTCATCACGATTATTTTGACTATACATCTCGATACTTTCGCGCCGTTTTTTAATCTCGCGCGCTACAACTACTTCAATTTCTTTATCTTCTAACCCAGTATCGCGTTTCCCCGTAGCTACTTCTTCACTTAAGATTGACGCTTTAAGCCCCCGAAGTGTTTGCACAGTATCTTTATCACCAGCAAGCAAGGCAGACTTTAAGTCTGCCTCAATTCGCTGCTTCAACTGACTAGCTTCGCTCACTAGCGAATCCCGAGACGCATTTTTGCTGTCTTTTCAGCCTTACGTTCTTTGCGAATAATCGCTTTCTTTCGCCTGTCAGACTTACTCATTGCCTTCTCGAAACGCATTCTAGTCTTAGCAGTACTAAGAACACCGCTTTGCAATACTTTTCGATTAAAGCGGCGAATAATATTCTCGTTAGCTTCCTTCTCGTCTTTACGTGTTACCTGTACCATATTCTATAATGGTAACAGATTAGCTCAACCTATGCAAGAACAATGGTTAATATTTTAGGTTAATATTTTTCTACTCCATCGACCCTAAGTAATCTACCTTCAATACTAGTGTTGCCTCTCCATTCATTTTCTATTATCTCATACCAAATATCCACACTAGTTCCTGGTTCAACAAAAAAATGCTCGGGCGCATTAAATGCAATTAACTGCAACGTAATATTATTATCTACTGCTGATAATTTTACATGCTGATTATTAACACCCATAGTTCTAATAGCCTGAACTAGTACGCTAGACGTCTTCATGACTGGCTGGGGGTTCATATTGCCAAATGGTTCCAGTCTAGAAATATCATCTACTAATTTTTTTGTAATCTTATCGAAGGATACCTCAATATCTGCAACCGCGAGAAGCTTTTCAGCTTGTGATTTTAGCTGCAGATCACTATAAAACATGTTTACTCTCTCACGAAATTTTACAATGTTTTTAGTTGGCAACGTAACGCCAGCCGCTAATTTATGCCCACCGCCCTTAGTGATAATATCATCTGATGCTCGTATAGCATCTGCTACACTAAAATCACCAAAGCTACGAGCACTTCCTTTTGTCTCATCACCATTTTCAGATAAAACATAGGTTGGTTTTTTATATTTTTCAAGCAATTTCGCAGCAACTATTCCGACAATACCGTGGTTCCAGTCTTTTTGACTAACTACTAGTACACTATCTTTAGCTTGACGTTCGGCTTGCTCTATCGCCTGCTGAAAAATAATATCCTGCTCCGCCCGCCTAGTTTTATTCATCTCATCTAGCTTCATGGCTTTTATTAAAGCTACCTGTGGGTCATCTGCCGTGAGCATATCAAGTGCGATTTGTGCCGTTACTAACCTACCAGCGGCATTCATGCGAGGCCCCAACGCGAAGCCAAGGCTACGAGCATTAACTGATTCAGGTTCAACCCCTGAAACTGCCATCAACGCCTTCAGGCCATACCGTCTAGTTTTGGCGAGTACTTTTAAGCCCCAATGTACGTGGATACGATTTTCATCGACTAAATTCACTACATCGCACACCGTGCCTAATGCCACGAGATCAAGCAACCACTTTTCCTGGCCAATTGGCAATCCATTAAGTCTTGTCTGCAGAGCCTGAACTAACTTAAATGCTACACCTACTCCTGGTAGGTCTAAAAATGGATAAATTTTTCCTTTCTGTTTTGAATCAGGAATCAACATTAAATCTTTATAGTCAGCTGGATAGTCTTGAAGTAGTCTTTTTGGGTTGATAACTGCCACCGCCGGAGGCTGCACTGGCGCGACATTATGATGGTCGGTCACAATCACATCAATACCTAGCTCATTAGCCCGTACTATTTCTTTCTCACTTAAGCTACCGCAGTCTACGGTAATAATAAGCTGAGTATCGGTCTTGGAAATATTTTCAATCGCGTCAATCGTCAAACCGTACCCCTCTATAAAACGGTTCGGAATGAAAGTCATTATATTTTTAAAACCAAACTTATCAAGACTATCCATTAATAAGGCGGTTGAGGTTAACCCGTCTATGTCGTAATCACCATAAATCATGATTTTTTCTTGCTTTTTTCGTGCAAGTATTAATCGATCTACCGCTAGATCCATATCAGGAAGTAAGAATGGGTCATGTGCCATCCCGTAGTCTGGTGATAAAAATGCGTCACGCGCAGACTGAGTATTATACCCTCGCCGAGCCAGTATTGTTTCAATTATCTCCATAGTTTTATTGTACGTGATTCAACCTGAATACTCACCAGAGATATTATATCTCTGATCCACGCTTTGGCCGGCCAGCATGTTGCTGGCTTTTTATAACAATACTTTGTAGCTCTTTAAAAATAGCAAACTGTTTATTTGTAGCATATATTTTAGTGTTACCTTGTTTTTCACTTTTTAAAAAACCTACTTTTTCAAGCTTCTTCAGTTCTCGTTGAATATTTCCTGGGTCTTCCTTAATAAGCTTAGCTAGGCCTCGAACATGTGTTTTAAAATCTGGGTATTTAGCGTATACAACCACAATTTTCCGTCGCACTCTTGATGTAATAAAAACGTCTAACATCTATCTCCCTTTAGATTACACAGTTCGTTATTATAATCTTACACATTTTTACAACAACTATCAAGCTTGATTATTTCCAATTTAGAATATTGTTGTTAATTTTCTGAATAGTTTCTTCCTTTGATGGAATAATATTTTTTTCATAATAATGATCTATCCCCATAAAGTTTTCTTTTACATCTAGAATATGAATCTCATCTGCAATCACATGTATTTTATCAACTGCTGGCACTGATGCTACTGGTGTTGCAACTACAATCTTTAACGTACGTATTGGCTTTAGAAAGTCAAAAACTACATCGACTGCTGCACCATTATCAATCCCGTCAGCCACTACTATCACTACTCTGTCCCGTAATAAATCTACATCCATCACGCCCCCATCACCCAGTAAGCGATTTATGTTTTGAAACTTCTCTCTTTTCTGATCTTCTAAATAGCCATGAAACTCTGATGTATAGCCCTCTATTTCACCTGAGCTAAAAGTACTATTGTAAGTAAAGTTTCCACCTTGACTGACTCCACCAAAACTTAAGCTTTCACCAGGGATATCAATATTCTCGATCAACATTAGTGTCAACGGACAGTGAAGATATGTAGATATTTCCTCGGCAACTAGCACTGAACTATCACTTACCGCAACAACTGCACAGTTATCGTATCTATATGCCTCAAAAAGCTCAGCCGCCAACTTGCGCCCTGCTTCAGCCCTATCATCGAAATACATGGTTTAATTATACCACTCATCACCTTACAGGTTCATGTGTATAATATTGCTATGAGGTACTATGAGGTCAGCCCTACTAAAATTTTCCGATCATCTGGCGATACGCTCACCTACTCATTCTCTGAGAAATTACCAATCGGACTTGTGGTAAATATACCACTCGGTAGACAAACAACAACAGGCATAGTCATTAAAGAGGTTCAAAAACCATCATACGAGACAAGAAATATTCATAGCATTATCGAACATACACCGCTTCCTAGATATCTTATTAAGCTAGCAACCTGGTTATCAACTTTTTATTCAACTCCCCTACCGATAATATGGCAAACAATGCTTCCAGCCGGCCTAAATACAACCAGGCGAAAGCAAATATTTGAAGCTCGCGATGCTATCAGAAAACGAACACATTTTTTACTCAATAAAGATCAGTCTCTTGCTGCGAGCTCAATCATGTCAACTTCAGGCACCCATTTATTGCATGGCGTTACTGGCAGCGGCAAGACTGCGGTATATTCAGAATTAATAAACAAAAGTTTTAAAATAAATAAATCCGCGATAGTCCTTGTTCCGGAAATAGCACTAACCAGCCAACTGGTCGATGAATTCATGCAACAATTTCCTGATAGGGTTCTCCTCACTCATTCAAAGCAAACTCCTGCTCAACGCCATATCGCATGGCGTACATGTTTAGTATCGAAGCAGCCTTTAGTGGTACTAGGTCCTCGCTCTGCCTTGTTCATGCCATTAAAAGATCTTGGTCTTATCGTTATCGACGAATGTCATGAGCCTAGCTATAAGCAAGACAAATCCCCTCGCTACTCTGCCCTTCGGGCAGCAAGTATGCTAGCTAGATATCATGATGCACGACTAGTACTTGGTAGTGCCACTCCAAATATTGTTGACTTTTATTTAGCCAAATCACAGAACAAGATACACAGACTTGACAAGCCAGCACGCAACATTAATCCACCAGTCATATCTATTATCGATGCCACCAAACGTACCGAGTTTAGCTCACATCGATTTATTGCCAGGTCTGTACTCTCTGCAATTGAAAAGAGACTAGAAAGCAAAGAACAAGTTCTTATATTCCATAATCGTCGTGGATCAACCACGACAACACTCTGCGACAACTGCGGCTGGCAAGCGCTGTGTACGTCATGTTTTTTACCACTAACTTTGCATCACGACAAGTACCATCTACGCTGTCATGCATGCGGGCAAACTCACCAGGTACCAACTTCTTGCCCCGACTGCAGCGGAACACAGATTATCCATAAAGGGATTGGTACAAAATTAATTGAGTCTGAGCTAAAAAAACTCTTTCCTACAGCAAATATAGCACGCTTCGATACAGATACCGACAAAAATGAGACTATCGAATCTCGCTACAAAGAGCTGTACGACGGTAACATTGACATTATCATTGGAACACAAGCCATAGCAAAAGGCTTAGATTTGCCAAAATTACGACTTGTCTACGTACCACAGGCTGATTCAGGATTAAGCCTACCTGACTATAGCGCAAGCGAGCGAACCTTCCAGCTACTAAGTCAGGTTGTTGGCCGAGTAGGCAGATTCGAACACTCAACCCAAGTCATTGTCCAGACATATCAAGTATCGCACCCAGTCATCCAGCTAGGTGTTGAACAAAACTATTCATCATTTTATAAATATACGCTAGAAGAAAGAAAGCGAGCTAAATTCCCTCCTTTCACCTTTCTCCTGCAAATCACTTGTACCTATAAAACTGAAAAACTGGCAATATCAAATTGTAAAAAATTAGCTAAAAGACTAACATTATTCGACTCTAGCCTCATAATCAGCCAGCCCTCACCAGCATTTTACGAACGGAGCCCAAAAGGCTACCGATGGCAATTGCTAGTTAAATCAACTCGTCGCCTAAACTTACTAGAGTCTATAAAATTGATACCTCCCGGCCCACACTGGCAATATGACATTGACCCGGTATCTCTTCTGTAAAAATCTGCTATAATTACCTCAGTGAAAAAAGAAGATATTATTACCCTACCAAATCCTCATCTCCGTCAAAAATCTACAAAAGTGCACGTTGTTACAGATGAAACCATACAGCTAATAAAAGACATGACCAACGCAGCTCTTGACTGGGAAGATAGCCGACCACATGAAATTAGTGCAGCCCTAGCAGCCGTTCAGGTCGACAGGCTCGAACGCGTGGTTATAATTCGTAGTGATTTTGATAACAAATCAAACCGTGAATTTACCGCCCTAATAAATCCAGAGATTATCAAGGGTGAATCTGGAAAAAATACTGATTTTGAAGGATGCCTATCTGTTAAATCTGTCTATGGCAAGATACCTCGATGGAATAAAGTCCGTGTAAAAGCTCTCGACACTGAAGGAAACGAAATCCGACTAAAAGCTGAAGGATTCCTTGCTCGCGTCATCCAGCACGAAATAGACCATACAAATGGCTTGTGTATTGTCGATCATATCAAAAATGACAAAAAAGCTTTTTTCACACTAGATGAGAATGGCGAACTTCAGCCACTAGATTACGACAAAAATATCAAGAATAATTCTGAACTCTGGCCAGATAATGACTAAAAACCTTATTTTCTTTGGCAATGAGAGGCTTGTTAGCGGGCTTAAGCACACTAATACACCCATTCTGCGAAGATTAATTCAAGCTAATTATAATATTGTCGCCGTAGTTGCCAGCCATACCGATGGAACATCTCGAAAAAATCGCCAGCTCGAAATACAGGAACTTGCCAACGAACATAATATTCCTGTACTACTACCAAATGAGCCGTTAGATATATTCGATAAATTAGTAAAGCTAGATGCAGATGCTGCAATCTTGGTCGCCTATGGACGAATTATTCCTAAAAAAATTATTGATCTATTTCCAAAAGGTATTATTAATCTACACCCTTCTCTATTGCCAAAATATCGTGGCTCAACTCCTATCGAATCGGCTATTTTGAACGGTGATAATACGACTGGTATTTCTATCATGAAACTATCTGAAGAGATGGATGCTGGGCCAGTCTACTCGCAGAGTACTGTAGATATTCTGCCGAATGATACTAAGTTTTCACTCTACGATAAACTGGTTGATTCTGGTACCGACCTACTATTGCAAATCCTGCCCTCTATACTAGACGGTAGTATCGTACCAAAATCTCAGGATATTGCTGGTGGTAGCTACTCTCGCTTACTGTCGAAGACTGACGGCAGGCTAGACACTATCATGCATACCGCATCACAAGCAGAACGCCGCGTAAGGGCCCATCTCGGCTTCCCACAGAGCCATATAGAGCTAAGTCATGGAGTTAATGTCATAATCACCTCTGCACACGTCTCAGACAATCCAGAACAGCTGTCAGTTAAATTTAGTGACGGAAAGTATCTATCAATTGATTCACTTAAACCGATAGGTAAAAAAGAAATGCCCGTCAAGGCATTTCTAGCTGGCTATAAAGACAAACTCTAGGCTGCAGCTGGTGGCTGCTGCTGTTCTGTAGCTTGGGCAGCCTGAATACCACCTAGGATTGCGTCTTTATTTGACATAATCTCCTGCTTTAACTCAGCAAGCACCGCCGCAACTACATCTCTATAGTCTGAACGATTTACTTCTAGCCACTTAGTTGCAGTGTATTCAGAGATAAGTCGAACGTCGTTGGCGGGTAATTTTGTAGCCTGCTGTAGCTTCACAAAGCCTGGCTCCTGACTATAGCTCGGCGCATACTGTGCTAGCCATTCTTGAATCTTATCTTCCTTACGGTCAATAATCTGTTCAAACTCCTCTAGCTGTGCATCACTTAAGCCATCAGCCAGCTTGGTTCCAACCCTTAGCTCCAATTCACTATAAATATGCTGTAAGAACGGCTTTTTTTGATCCTCAGGTAAATCCCCTAGTCCTATATCTTGTAAAAACTTATCATCTAGTTGAAACATCTATACCCCTTAATGCTATTTGTCTTATATTATAGCAAAGCAATAAAATTATACTAGTATTTTACTACCCTAGCTTAACTGCTTGTAATTCTACAATAACGTCTCTTACGATTGCATCGTAAGCATTGGCTATCTCGGGCGTATTTTCATCTATCCACTTAGAGATGTCTTCTAATCTTACTAACTGTTGTAGCTCAGCAGCCTGTTGTTCATCAACAAGATTAGCCACTAGCTCTAGCAAGCGTAAGTTAGCAAGCTCAACTATACTCACCAGTGTAGCTTCTTTTATTTCAGCATCTGCGTTCTCGATACCCAGCTCTTTATATATCTCTTCTGTTGTCATATTCTCCTACCCTTCTGCTTAATAATACCCACGTTTAGTCATTTACACCTAAGGTATGATGTTATTATCCCTTGAAAACTCTAACATTCTCAATAGATTGCTGTTGTCGGGATTATTTAACAAGCTTCCTTTAAATGATAAGGTCTGTCCTTCTTGCCAATTAACTCCGGCCTCTTTAGCAAGATTCTCTAGCCAGTCAGGTGTAACTGCTTCTCTTGGGTACCCGAGCACGTCATGAAATACGTCTGCTGCATTGTCTTTCTGATTTCCATATCCGTCATTGGCTGCCCAGTCTAGGTATCTATCTTCGATAGGTTGATGTTCAGCTCCATTTGTCCCTGTGTTATTAGCACCTTGATCTATTCCAATATTTCGTCCTGTCTCGTCGCCACGTTCTGTGCCAGTTCCAGCACCAGTACTACCTGTACCATTGTGATCACCATTGCCTGGAGTATTATTTCCATTGTGATCTCCAGTAGGTAGTACTCCGCTACCCTGCATCGCATCTATTCCAAACTTAGTAGCAACCCCCACACCCACAGCTCCAGCCACTGGCTTAGCAAATCTTATTTTATTCGCACTAGCTTCGAATGATGTATTATTTCGATGGTGACCCACCAAGCCAGCAGCGTCCATATCAGGTTGTGCATCGATTGAACGTTTAAATCTATCGATATTCGTCTGAGCTTTTATATCGGCAACTGATACTTTTTCACCTTCTTTATTCTTTACTTCAGTATTTGCGTTACGTCGATTCGCTAAAATTCGAAGAGACCCAGCACCCGCTCCGGCAAAGGCAAGTCCACCGACCCAGCCGACTGGAGTTAGAGCGATTAGACTACCACCTCCGATAGCAGCCGCTGCATAGCCGACTCGCCTTAGCCACTTGTTCATCGGCTTCCCTACTGCATCACTTTGAAGCTTATTAATAATTTTTTGATCATCAACCATGTGCTTAGCGTAATCACCTTGTATTGACGCTCGTACATTTTGCTTCCGCTTATCATTATCCTCAAACAAAGCCTCGTACTGCTTAGCTCTTTCATCCATAACTGCCTGAAGAGCCTCTACGTATTCACGAGCAGCCTGCTCCTCTTCTTTTCCACCTTCAGTTAATTTATTAGCTAGCTTATTACCAAATTTATTACCAAATCTTGAATATCGCAAAGCATTATCTACAAACCCATTCTGCCTAACCCTAAAACTCAGAGTCTTCTTTTGTTCTTTAGCAATAATCTCGAGATACTTACTTCTTGTCTCTTCAGCTTTTGCCAATAACTCTGAGTGGCCCTCTTCCATTTTCTGATCCACTAAATCACTCTTACTTGGCTTTTTGCCAGGCTGACCATCACTCTCTTTTGAGTCTTTTTTTGACTTCTTTTTAGCTTTATCTAGCTCACTCTTTTCATTAGTTAATTCCTTAAGGCTCTTTCGAAGCTCCTTAATCATATTTTTTTTCTTATCGGATAAGTCGTCTTCTCCTCCAGCTGTCTCGTTCGCAATCACACTCTCGTAGCTAGCGATTAGTTTTTTCAACTCCTCAAGACGTGCATCTCTTTCAGCCTTTTCTCTAGCCTTCTTTTCTTCAGAGCTTTCCTTTGACTCTTTACTCTTGCCACTAACTTCAAGCTCAACAATCTTACCATCATCTAAGTAGGCTCTGATTTGTTCTGGCGTCAAAACATGTTCTGTACCATCTATACTTATCTTAAGCTCACCAGCATCAGCAAGCCTAATCAGCTCTGTATCAAGCTCCTCCATT
>JAGQNA010000007.1:16474-48626 GCA_020428315.1 Candidatus Saccharimonadota bacterium | reverse complement strand
AAATACTCAGTGCCAGTCATTGCCGAGGATATCTACGGCAATAAGACAGCTGTAAAGTTCCAAGTTACAGTTAAACCTAAGCCGCAAGCTACTCCGGTTGAAAGCCACACTAATGATGATGTGCCGGCAAATACAAAAGCCACATACGTTAATGGTATTATTATCGCTAATAAAAAACACCCGCTCCCAAGTAGCTATGCACCGGGCGAGAATAGTATGGCGAAACAACAACTTCTGAAACTAATCGCAGCAATGCGAAAAGCTGGTTTAAATGTAGGAAACTCATACAGCGGCTATCGAAGCTACGCCTACCAAAAACAGCTCTACTGGGGCTACGTATCACGAGATGGCCAGTCTGCAGCCGACACCTATAGTGCTAGACCGGGCCACAGTGAACACCAGACCGGGCTAACCTTTGACTTGACGTACTCAAGTGGTGGATTAATTGATTCAGGGCCTGAAGCAAAATGGATATCAAATAATGCTCATAAATATGGTTTTATCGTCCGATACCAGCCAGGTAAAGAAAAAATTACGGCTACATGTCTGAACCATGGCATCTTCGCTATATCGGCTCTCAAGCGTTGTCAATCTACCAATCTGGGAAGAGTCTGGAGGAGTATTTCGGGGTATCTGGTGGGGATTATAGGTAAACAAAAAGACCTACGAACTATAGGTCTGTCACTTTACAGAAAAAGGTGAGGTTAAGATTCCCATAACTACGATTGTCCACCACAACAATTCCGTCTTGGATTGGCACCTCACCCTTTCCTGTGTGCGATAATACCATAGTTCCACCTGGTTTGAGAAGTCTAAAAAGTTTCTTAACTGTGGAAAACTGCAAATCGTGATACGGTGGATCCGCAAATATAATATCAAAACTGGCGTCCTTAGTGGTCGACTCCCAGGATGCAACAGTCGCTCTCACAACTCTGCACTCAGTTACTGCAAGTGTATCGATATTTTCTTGTAATATTTTTGCTGCAACACGGTCTTTCTCAACAAAAATACAAGACCCAGCACCTCTACTAATAGCTTCCAGCCCTAGCGCACCACTACCAGCAAAACAATCAAGAACTTTGACATTTTGTATTATTTCTGTACCGAGAATATTGAATAAGCTGTTGCGGCCTCGCTCGCTCATTGCATGAGTGCTGGATCTACCAGCCGAGGAAATAGTGCGACCACCTAATCTACCAGCTATTATCCGTAGCTTCATTATCGATCAACTCCATGCAGCGCTGTATACCATGCCAACACTACAGCCTTTACGATCTCTGGTACTAGTTCGTTCCGGGTTTGTCGCGCTAGTTGCCGGCTCCACCCCTTTAATTCATAGGCCTTATACATCTGTATGGAATTAATTTTAATTAGTGAATCTATAAATAACTGATTGTATCGGTCTTCTCTTGCAAGCGACAGCTCGTCATCGGTTGGCGACGGTATGTCTAAGGTATTATATGGGGTTATAGCTGCAGCAACTCCTAGCTCAAAGCCAAGATGCATCGTCATTAGCCCTTTTGATCCCCAGTACTTCCAATTGTTGCGAATTAGCTCAGGCACATTGTCGCCAGGCATTAGAACTTTTTGGAGCTTCGTATTGCGCGTACTATGGTGCTCACCCTTACGAAGACTTGCTAGCTCATCTTCATACGCGTGATGATGAGCTGGTGTTAGACCATCAGTAATTACATGCGCAAGCCATGCCGCCTCAAAAGCAGACCTTTCATTGTTATTATTTATCAATGCCTGTCGCAAGTTGATTATATGGTCTTCGATTATCTTGATTAGCGGATGATGGAGCGATGCTTCCTTGGGTTCAATAAAATGCCAAGGCTCATCTACGCCCGGGCTCTTCCGCTTTATGCCATCTGGACCATGTTTTCCTTCGAAATGTAGTATCTCTGAAATTGACGGGAAATATTTATTATCGCTGATCGAATTGATGTAACGTCTAGCAATCCGATCAATACGCTGGTGCGCCCCCATGATGCGGCCAGATTTTGTACGAATTGTTGTCCCCGAATACATAACTACTTAATTATATACGACTCTGCTATTTCTACACTATCTGTGCTTGCAACATCATTATCACAAAGCTGCACATTGGCTGAGTCTGACAGATGCTTATGAAGGATGATTCTCTTGTCTAGTAAATAGCTACGCAGAGCTGGAGCAACCTCGCTTTCAGTAATGTCAAGATTTATTACATCCAGGTACTCCTCGATTTCTTTGATTGACTCAACAATTGTCGACTGATCCGATATACGCCTGGATCCACGCGAAGAAGCAATGATAGGAACATTAAGATCAGTGTAGATATCTCGGATTATACTATTTGAAATATCTTCGTTCATACGATGTGACTCAACGACTTCCTCGTATGTGTCAAAAACTAACGATTTGGCAAACAGATGAATATAGCAGTTCGTCGTACCGATTCTCTTTATAAATTTTTTAATCTCAGGATAAGCATTCTGGTCTTTGATGTCGATCACGTAAGGTAGTTTTGATTCAGACAGTAGCTTCTCCAGTAGATTAATAGTTACTAGGTTATTTGGCCGCACCATATCGTTAAGCTCATACCAAGCCAGCGGGTGTCCGACATATATCGCGTTGTTATCGATAGATATATCCACCTCGATCGGTATATGTTTACTTATCACTTCTTTCAATAAACTACTGGTAAGTGTATGAGTGTGTAGATAAATAAAGGGTGTTTGCATATTCTAATTTAATACTGTTAAGCGTTGATAATATTGTACCTGTTCATACAGCTCTCTATACTCATTTAACTTGATTTTTTCTACACACCAGCTGGCAGCCTTCTGCGCCTCAGAAATCAATTCAGTGTCACCCAGACTTGCAACTTGCAAATTTAATGTACCATGTTGCGCTTTTCCGTATATCTCGCCTGGGCCACGCAACTCAAGATCACGCTCGGAAAGGTAAAATCCATCGGTACTCTTCTCAATTTCCTTAAGCCGTGCTGAGGGCTTCAAATTGTCCGTCAGCATTAGATAGCAATAGCTTTGATGATCACTCCTGCCTACCCTTCCTCGTAATTGATGAAGCTGACTTAGCCCGAATCTGTCAGCAGATTCAATTAGTATTACGGTTGCATTTGGTACATCAACTCCAACCTCAACTACTGTAGTACTAACCATTATATCTATTTTACGATTGACAAATTGATTCAGTACTACGTCTTTTTCTGCGGGCTTTAGCTTGCCATGAAGTAATCCAATTCGACGATGGCTGAATACACCCCCACTGAGTCTTTTATATTCAGCCTCTGCGCTCTTCTGCTCATTCTCAGACTCATCTATTAATGGGCAGACTACGTATGCTTGATGCCCTTTTGCCAGCTCATCATCAATTGCCTGTTCTATCTGTCCTCGACTGGTCGGTGAAATAAGTCGAGTTATTATATCACGACGGCCAGCTGGCTTATTACGAATAATTGTCATATCTAAATCTCCATACAAAGTCAAAGCTAAGCTTCTTGGGATTGGGGTAGCAGTCATAGTCAATAAATGAGGTGTCAGTTCAGCTTTTTGGAGTAATTTTTGCCGTTGTGCCACACCGAACCTATGCTGCTCATCGATAATGACTAGGTTTAGCTTATTGAATTTTACTCCTTCTTGAATTAATGCATGAGTTCCAACAACTAAATCGATACTACCGCTGCTTATGTTTTCCAGTAGCTGCCCCCGATCATCCTTCTTGATACCGCCAACGAGCAAACCAACTTTAATATTGAAATCCCGAAACAAACCATCTAGTGTTTCGGCATGCTGTCGGGCAAGTATTTCAGTTGGAGCCATAATAGCAACCTGGTATCCGTTTCTGATCGTCAGAAAGGCTGCTATGGCTGCAACTATTGTTTTGCCAGCACCAACATCTCCTTGAACAAGCCGGTTCATCGGTGTTTCTAAAGTCATGTCCTTAATAATATCCCAGGATGCTCGTCGTTGATCATCCGTCAGGCTGAATGGTAGCGATTTTACGAAGGCCCGAACCTCACTTTCTATAAATCTAACTGGTGTAGATTTCAATTGATTATTTTGTCGACGATTCAACTGGCTTGCAATCAGTAATGAAAGTATCTCTTCAAAGCCGAGCCGTCTTTTTGCGGCTAGCATATCTTCTCTCGTCTTTGGAAAGTGCACACCGAGATAGGCATTTGATCTGCTGACCAGTCCATACTTTTTAATTATGTCGGGTGGCAATGTCTCCTTTAGCATAGTAATGGCAGGCTTAAGCTCAAGAAGTACCTTCCGTATGAGCTGACTTTTCAAACCCTTTAACGCACGGTAGGTTGGTAACATGCAACCAGCTTGAGTAGTTATATCTGAAACTTTTTCAGCACTCGGGTTTAATAGCTGATATTTACCATAACTGAATTCAAAGCTACCAGAAAAAAAATACCTGGACTCGTGTTTACCAGTACTGGCCAGCTGGTTCTTTCGATAGGGCTGATTAAACCAGACAGCGTTTATCTTTCCCGTATCGTCACTTAGTGCTGCGGTGGTAATCGTCATCCCGCGTCGGACTTGCTTTACCGAAATAGAGTCTACCGAGGCCTGAACAGTAATGTTACCTGGTTTTATATCAGCAATATTCTCTAGGTTATTAAAGTCATCGTACTTTCTTGGCAAGAACTCTATTATCTTACGGGGGGTACCAAGCCCTGCTAGCCTAAGCTGCTCAGCGCTCTTAGGCCCGACTCCCTTTATTGCTTCAATGTCCATATCATAGTTCACATATATTAGTGTACCAAGATTTGCTATAATAAAAGCTCAAGGGAATAATAATTTAGGAGGACTCGTGTCATTTCCATTTGAAATCTTTAAGGCATACGATATTAGGGGAAAAGTTAAAAGTGAACTAAATGCTGATACAGCTTACAAGATTGGTAGAGCTACTGCTCAATGGCTGCCGAGCAAAGGGATTGTGGCTGTAGGGCGTGACATGCGACCGGACTCCGAGCAACTAGCTAGTGAAGTAATAAGCGGTTTACGAGCAGAAGGTCGAAATGTCTGGGATATTGGCAAAGTAACAAGTGATATGATCTACTTCGCAGTTGGAAAATATAACCTTGCCGGAGGACTAGTGATTACAGCCAGTCACAACGGTAATGACTATAACGGCATTAAGATCTATCGAGATAAAGTAACTCCCGTAGGTCTTGACAGCGGCCTTGCTGAAATTCGTGATATTGCTGCATCGATAGACGATGAGAAACCTGAACTATCTGGAAGCTACGAACAGAAAAACATAAACGAAGCATGGATCGATCACTGTATCAGTATGATCGACGCTAGTAAATGGCCAGAGTATCGAGTTGCAATTGATGCTGGCAACGGAATGGCCGGAGCAATACTGCCATATATTCTACCCAAGCTCCCCCTTCAGTCGGAAAATATGTACTTTGACCTGGACGGTACCTTCCCTAACCACGAAGCAAATCCACAAAAGGAAGAAAACCTACAGGATTTAATTGCTACTGTTAAATCACATTCATACGACTTCGGCATTGCCTTTGACGGAGATGGTGATCGTGCTGGTTTTGTTGATGACAAAGGACGTCCTGTGCTAGGTACCGACTTGATATCAATTGTATCAAAGTACATACTGAGTAGCGATGAGGGTAGCAAAATTGTCCACGATGTGCGCACTAGCCGCGCGACCAGGGAGCTGATTAAAGAATGGGGAGGCGAGCCGGTGCGAACTAAAGCCGGCAGGGTCTACATCGGTGCATTAGTACGAGAGTTAGGTGCAAGCTTCGGAGGAGAGACAACTGGGCATCTCTTCTTTAAGAAAAATTATGATGCTGACTCAGGATTGATCGCAGCATTAATGGTGATACAAGCCTTAAGTGAATCAAATAGGAAGTTGTCGGAACTGGTAGACGAATACCGACGCTATGTTATGCCCATAGAAAAAAATTACAAGGTAGCCAACAAGAAACTAGTTTTTGACACCTTAAAGGAAAAATTCTCGGAATATCAACAAGACGAACTTGATGGGCTTACCGTTGAGCTGAAAGATGCCTGGTTTAATCTACGTGCCAGTAACACCGAGCCGGTCATGCGCTTAAATATCGAGGCAGCGTCCCAAGCTCAGCTTGAAAGCCTTTTATTGGATGTCGAGTCGGCTATTGAAGCACAAGGATAAAGCTGTTTTTGCCCTTTTTTATTAGCGAAGGTACGCTCAGGTGCATATCTTCCTCTATTCTGCTACCGTTCACCGAAATAGCACCAGCAGAAATCAGTCGCTTAGCCTCTCCATTCGATGCCACTACTCCAGCTGCAACAAGTGCACCAACGACAGTCCCCATATGCAAAACAGGGATTTCATTCGCCAATTCGCTGATATCATCAGTAGACAAGCTACTAAAGTTTTCCTTACCAAATAAAACTGCTGTAACGCGTTCTACTGACTGACGCCTAGCAGCACCATGTACAAGGTCAGTGACTTCCCTTGCTAAGACTTTTTGCAGCCCACGCTCAGACCTAGCTTGATTATGCTTACTAATGATAAGCTCCACACTGTTCTTATCTAGAAGCGTATATATCTTTATTAGGCTCTCGGCCATATCATCATCAACATTTAGCCAAAACTGATAAAATTTATACGGGCTTGTGAGCTCAGGATCAAGCCATACAGCACCATCCTCACTTTTGCCAAATTTTACACCAGTGTTCTTGTTAACGACCAACGGGGTACTCAAAGCATGGGCCTCTCCTCCGTCAATGCGACGAACTAGATCTACTCCAGCTAGGCAATTCCCCCACTGATCTGCACCTGCAAGCTGTAGGCTCACACCATGATTTCTATAAAGATTTAAAAAATCATATCCCTGCATAAGACTATAACTAAATTCCGCATAGCTGATTCCGCTGCCACCCTCTCCAAGCCTTTGCTGTACGAAATCACGCCCCAACAGCTGCGTCATGCTAGTATGCTTACCAACATCCCTTAAGAAGTCCAAGTATCCTATATCCTTAAACCAATCGTAGTTATCAACAATCTTAAATTCTTGACGATCAAAAATAGCCCTATATTGTTTAGAAATTTTAGCTTTATTGTAATTTATTTCATCTAAGGTTTTTAGCCTTCGCTCGTCTTTCTTACCATCTGGATCACCAATGACACCAGTAGCACCACCAACCAGTAGATATGCGCTATGGCCTGCATTGATAAAATGCCTAACCACCATAGCCGCAGCTAAATTACCAATCGTCATACTTGAAGCACTTGGATCAACACCAAAATAAAAATTAATGTGCTGGTTATCAAGATCGGAAATGTTTTTGTAAGTGGTCTGATTAATTAATCCTCGCCAACTGAGTTCTTCAGATAGTTTCATCATATTTTTTTATTATACCATCGTCCTTCAAGCATTCGGATATTATGTTTGCATAACCTCGTTGTTTTAATGATATAATGGTTTAGATATACATTAGGGGAAGCAACAAGTGGTAAAACGAAGATCTGTTTCGAAAAAACGACTCAACATCTACAGCGACATTAAACATCGACGACGAAGGAAGAAAGATGCTGCCTATCGTAGGCGAGCAGAGTACTTAGCTACACTCCCTAAGCATCCAGTAAAGAGATTCTTCTATCGACTACACCCAAAGCGTGTTCTCAGCTTTTGGTTTTCAAAGCGCGGTCTATTCATGATATTAAAGTTTAGTGGCTTATCAGTACTACTAATAGTACTTATGGTTGGAGGGTTATTTGCATTTTACCGTAAAGACTTAGATAAGATACGACCGGGAGAACTGAATAAGCGCGTACAAACAACAGTTACTACATACACAGATCGAAATGGAAAAGAACTCTGGGTGGACAAAGGTAGTGGTAACTATAAAATTGCCGTCGATCAAGATGAAATTGCTAAGTATATGCGTCAGGCTACCGTCGCTATCGAAGACAAGGAATTTTATAATCATAACGGTATCAGCATCAGCGGAATCGCACGTGCTGCGATAAACAATTCTCAAAGTGGAAGTGTACAAGGAGGCTCGACCTTGACTCAACAACTAGTTAAGCAAGTATTCTTCGCTGACGAATCACAGAAGCGTGGCTTTGATGGGATACCTAGAAAAATTAAAGAGGTAATCCTTTCTATAGAAGTTGAACGCATGTATAACAAAGAACAAATATTAACTCTCTACCTAAACGAAAGTCCATATGGTGGGCGCAGAAATGGTGTAGAATCTGCCTCTCAAACATACTTTGGCAAACACGCAAAAAATCTTACCCTCGCAGAATCTGCGTTGCTAGCGGCAATTCCAAATCAGCCTGGTCTATATGACCCATACAATACTGCTGGGAATAAGCAATTGCTCAATAGGCAACGTCTTGTACTAGACAATATGGTTGAACAGAAATTCATCACTAGGGACCAGGCAGACGCAGCTAAAGAAGTCCATATCCTTGATAAGATAAAGCCGGTAACAAATCAATACAAGGACATCAAAGCACCCCATTTCGTACAAATGGTTAGGAATAATCTGGAGGAAGAACTAGGAAAGGCTACTGTTGGCCGTGGTGGCTTAATAGTTAAAACCACACTTGATTTAAGGGTTCAAAATAAATTAAACAAAGAAATGACAAACATGTTTAATTCATATGTACCCGCAGCATCTGGCTTCTCGAATGGTGCAGCCGTAGTCGAGGATGTGCGCTCAGGTCAAATTATCGCTATGATGGGGTCACGCAATTTCAATTACCCTGGATACGGCCAAGATAATGCCACTAAATCTTTCATACAACCCGGTTCATCGATTAAGCCTTTAGTGTATGCAAAGCTCTTCGAGGATCGAGGTAAAAGAAATCTTAATTTTGGTAGTGGCTCAATTCTGTCCGACACCAGAACAGATTTTAACGGCTATCGCCCAAATAACGCAGACCGTGGATTTTATGGAAATATAAATATTCGACGAAGTCTGGGGCTATCTAGAAATATCCCGGCAATCAAAGCCATGCAAATCGTAGGAGTAGATGAGACTCTTAAGGCAATACGACAAATGGGCGACACTTACTATTGCACCCAAGGTCAAGAGAAACAGGCAGGCCTATCATCTGCAATCGGTGGTTGCGGTACACGAATGATCGATCACGTGAACGCATTTACAACCCTAGCTCGGCTTGGAGTATACAAGCCACAGTCTTCAATATTAGAAGTTAAGAATAGTGACGGACAGGTATTAAAGAAATTCGAGGACACCCAAAAACGGATCTTGAGTCAGCAGTCATCGTACATAATTGCAGACATCCTAAGCGATGCACGCGCAAGCTCTGGACTCGGTACGCACAACGCACTTCGTAACCTAAACGCGAATGGTATAAAAACTGCAGTAAAAACTGGTACGTCTGATATCGGGGGTCAGGCTAAGGATATTTGGTCGGTAGGGTATACTCCGTCTCTTGCAATGTCGGTATGGCTTGGGAATCCTGATACAAGACCACTTATAAGTGGAACCTCCTCTATACCTATTGGCATTCTAGATCCAGTACTATCCTATGCGACACTCCTATATCGAGAAAACAACCAGAATGCTCATCCTGGTGAATGGTATCGTCAACCAGCAGGAATTCAGAATATAGGTGGTGAGCTCTACCCATCATGGTTTGACAAAAAATACGCTCGGACCAACTCAAAATTAACTTTTGATCGTGTCTCAAAAAAGAAAGCTACATCATGCACCCCAGATAGTGCTCGTATCGAGCTAGGCGTTACTAAGACGATAGACCCAATAACTAATAAGCCCATCTATATTGCCCCAGACGGCTACGACGCAACCAAAGATGATGATGTACACGAATGTAGCGATGATAAGCCGTCAGTCTCAGGTATTACCGTTACTGACTCATTGATAACCGTTAGAGTATCAAAGGGAACATTTGGCTTGGATTCAATGGATGTAAAGGTAAATGGTACTGTAATAGCATCACCTAACTTATCAAGCAGTGGAGTATATAAGATACCATATAATTTTAAAAAATCATCTACGGTCAGCATTACCGTAAAAGACAAAGGCTACTATCAAGGCTCAGCTTCTCAACAGTACTCTATGGCGGCTACTGAACCGACTGTAGATGATTAGTCTAGGTTCGTTTTACTTTACTCTATTTATTCGCTAGTCGTACGAGTTCATCTTCCTTACTGCCTTGATTGTTCCGTGAACTAGATTTAGCACTTGGCTTTCTTGGGCTACGAATCTTCTTTGCCGTCGCAGTCATTTTGGCAGTATTCGACTTAGATGATGTATTAGCAATTTTACGCTTACGAGCGAATATCATTCGACCAGCATCAGTTTGAAGATATCTAATCACCTCTACTTTTAAGTTCTTGCCGATTTCTGTACCGGCTTGCTCAATCACCACCATAGTACCGTCGTCTAGATAGGCAACGCCCTGATTAGGCTCGTTACCTTTCTGTTTTACTGTCAGCTCGATATCTTCACCCGGTAGATAAGTCACTCTCAAAACCTTAGCAAGCTCATTAATATTCAATACAGGTATTGACTCAACTTGTGCTACCTTATTTAAATTGTAATCAATCGTACATATTGCTCCACCATACTTTTGGGCAAGCTCAAGAAGCTGATTATCGACGCCATGCTTTGGAACTCTGACATCTTGAAATAATTTAACTGGTATCATACCCGACTGCAGCCTTACGGCTACGTCTAGACCATGTCTTGCACGAGTTCGCTTCTCGCCGTCCGCAGAATCAGCCATATATTGCAACTCTGCTATTACACTCCGGGGGATGAAGTACGTTCCTCGTAAAAATCCTGTCCTAGCTAACGCCTCAATCCGACCATCTATGAGCACCGAGGTATCCAAGAATACCGGTTTATTTCCCTGTGTGACTAGGCGGATAATTCCAGATCTATACACCAAATACGTAGTTAGTGTTAAATTCAAAACTAGTAGTGATATTACTATTAGAGTCATGCTTCCTCCGTAGTTAGGTTATGTGACATAATTTATTAGAGCCTCACGCACAGATTTAACTGTCTGGACAATCTTCTGATTCGTGCTAGTTGGTGAACAAAGAACTTTTTTAAATCCAAGCTTCTTCGCTTCTGCAATTCGCTTTTCAAGTTGTACAACGTGACGGACTTCGCCACCCAATCCAACCTCTCCGCAAATTACAACGTCATCAGGCACCTTTCGTCCACTTGCAGCACTGGCAATTGCCATACAAACTGCCAGGTCAGCCGCAGGGTCACTTAGCCTAAGACCACCCACAACATTTATAAAGATGTCCATGTCCGATAAATTTAACTTTGTACGTCGTTCGACTACCGCAATTAGCAAGTTAAGCCGATTAATATCAAAGCCACTGGCGGTTCGCTTTGGATATCCATAATTAGTTTTAGTGACCAGTGCCTGAATCTCAACCAATAGAGACCGCGTGCCTTCGACGGTCGCTAGCACAACACTCCCGTCCACGTTCTGTCGTTCGGCTAGCAATGCTTCTGAAGGATTACTGACCAACTCCAAACCTTTTTCATTCATCTCAAAAATAGCCACTTCATTCGTTCCGCCAAATCGATTCTTAGCAGCTCGGACCATTTTAAAACCACCATATCGATCGCCTTCGAACTGCAGCACGACATCAACTAAATGCTCTAATACTTTTGGGCCGGCGATTGCACCTTCTTTTGTGACATGACCGACCAAAACGACTGCCGCACCAGCGTATTTGGCTGCCCGTATAATCAGATTTGCCGAGTTAGTTATTTGACTAACGCTTCCTGGAGCACTAGATATCTCATTCATACTTAAGGTCTGAATTGAATCAACAACCACTAACTTATGGCCGCTCTTTGCGATTGTCGCTGCAATATCATCTGCGTTAGTACTTGCCACAAACTCAAGCTGACCACTTGAGACAGCGTCGATTCTGATTGCGCGCATCTTTACTTGGCTTGCGCTTTCTTCCCCACTTACATACAATACAGATGCTGTTTTCGCAATACTAGACGTAACCTGTAGTAGTAAAGTACTTTTGCCGATTCCCGGCTGTCCGGCTAACAGTATTACGCTTCCTGGTAAAACTCCACCACCAAGTACATCATTAAGGTCACTCAGACCGGTATCTAGACGGCCTCCGTGCTCCTGAGATGAAATATCCCCAATAGACTTAGCACTTAACACCTTACCGGCGCTTCGTGATACTGCGCTTGCGCCTGAGGCTTGGTTAGCTTGTTCAACAAGACTATTCCATTCCCCACAGTTCTCGCACCTACCAGACCATTTTGGATAACTAGCCATGCACTGTTGGCATACATAGGTTGATTTTATTTTTCCCATCTTATGTAGTATATCATTTAAGCTCTCTCACGCTAGATAAGGTCGTGCTATCTATTGATGCGTTCAGACTATTCAGAGTGACTCCAGCCTGGTTATATGACTTTATGTCTTGTGTATATTCCTGGTAGGCTTTCTTAAGCTTTGCAATTCGACGATTAAGATCGCTAGCTCTAGTGTTCAATAAATCAATCTGTGTGTTATACTGACTCACCGTATTATGGTTATATCGATTAATCGAGTTGCGCCGGTTGCTTAGTGCTACACTGTCAGACTGAAAATCATCAACTAGCTGTTCTAGCTCTCTATTCTCTGTCTTTATAAACTTTTCTGTCTTCTCGATCTTAGTCTTTATGTTACTCAGTTTAGTTTCAATATCGTCAAATGGCTTGCTATACTTAGAAAACAAGCCAACAACTATCTGCCTATCGTCGAAGTAGCGGCTATAATACTCTTCAAGCTCTGCTGGTAGATCTTTTATCTCGGTCGGCAATATACTATGTAGTTCATTTGCACGCTGGCCGGGTTCAGTCTTGTCGTACTTCTTCATTCTATCGGCTAGCTTTGGTGAGCTAATTTGATTATAGGTGTCGGTTAATATTTTACTTAGTCGATCCTGCTCGCCTTTGCCTAGTCTAGCCCAAGCCACGTGAAGAATTTCATGGACAAGTACAGCATCGTCAATTCCCTCCACTCGCTTGTCGTCTATACGATATACGTATACTCGACCGTATGGCGCAATATAACAACCTAGGGTGGTATAGCCGCCCTGACCAGAATCGTTCGACTCTCGACATGCAGCATTAAATTCGGTAGCACCTGCAAATGATGCCTGGGTAGCACGCGCTAGAAATATACTTTCGTCAGATAGTTTAGTCCTTTCAATGCTACGAAGAGTTTCATCATCCAGTTTAGTTCTAGATGCCATCCATAAATCATAAGCAGCCAGATGATTAACTGCTATAAAGATAGAACCAATAATGAAGCCTAGAAATAGTAGCCATTTTACTCCGTGTCTCACCTAGGCTACTTTCTCGTGCAATACTCTTACCATCGCCTGACCATCTTCAAGGCCCGCATCAATAATAGTTCCTTTTCCAAACTCTCCATTAATAATTTTTTCTGCAACCGGATGCTCTAGCTCATCTTGAATAGTGCGCCTAAGCGGTCTCGCACCAAATTTCTCATCATATCCTTTTTTGATTATGAAACTCTTAAGACTTTTGCTTACCACCACACTCATACCCTTGCGAGTGAGTCGCTGATTTAGCTCTAGTATTAGATTATCAAAAATCTTTGAAACTTGTGGTCTAGTCAGTGCACGGAATGTAATAATTGCATCAAATCGATTAATAAGCTCAGGGCGAAGCAGTTTTCCAAGTGACTTTTTCGCAATCACAGAATTATCGTCATGAACCTGGCTTAAATACTCAGTATCGGATTTAGATTTTGCATGGAAGCCTAGCGTCGATTCGCGCATCATCGCATCCGCACCGAGATTGCTAGTCAATATTATAATCGTATTACTGAAATCAACTGAGTGCCCCTTTGCGTCTGTTACTGTCCCGTCTTCAAGCAACTGGAGAAGCATGTGCATTACATCAGGGTGGGCTTTTTCGATCTCGTCAAAAAGTACTACACTATACGGCTGACGACGTATCTTGTCGGTAAGCTGACCGCCGTCTTCATACCCAACATAGCCCGCAGGCGCGCCAAGTAACCTAGAACTGTTATGTCCTTGCTTAAACTCACTCATATCTATTTTTATCAATGCATCGTCACTTCCAAAAACCTCTTTTGCAAGAACTCTAGCAAGCTCTGTCTTCCCAACTCCAGTTGGACCCATGAATACAAAACTACCGATAGGACGTTTTTGGCTAGAAACTCCGCTTCTACTGCGCCGAACTGCACGTGCTACCTGCTCAACCGCCTCAGGCTGCCCAATAATACTCTTTGAAAGATGTTTTTCTAGATTTTTTAATATAGACGCCTCGGACCGTTTGATTTTGCTTGCTGGAATTCCAGTCATCATAGAAATTGCTTGTGCAATATCATTGCCTCTAATCTCTATTACTTGCTTTTTATCATTTTTTTCAAGCATTAAGTTCAAGGCTTCTTGAAGCTGGACAAGCCGAGTCTTATACAGAGCTGCCCGCTCATAATCCTCGGCAGCTACAGCTTCTTCCATTTTGTCATCGAGACTGGATACCTGTTTTTTGTAATCACGTATTTTTGATGGCTGCTTACCAAGCATGGCACGGCGTTTCGCTGAGGCTTCATCAACAACATCTATGGCTTTATCTGGCATAAATCTCTCGCTAAGATAGCGGTCAGCCATATACACTGCATCCTGTAAAACCTCGTCGTTTAATGTGACGTTATGGTGCTTTTCGTAGTAGGGACGTAACCCTTTTAGTATAGCGAGCGTATCCTTCAGGCTTGGTTCTTTTACGATTATTGTCTGGAACCTCCTTTCAAGTGCGCTATCCTTTTCGATATATTTACGATACTCATCCAAGGTAGTTGCACCAATGAGATGCAAATGGCCCCGAGCCAGTGCTGGCTTAAGAATATTTGCGGCATCAAGTGCACCCTCAGCAGCACCAGCACCGACTAACAAGTGTAATTCATCAATAAATAAGATTATATTTTTTTGACTCTGGACTTCGTCAAGTACTTTTTTTAACCGTTCTTCAAATTCACCACGGTATTTCGTTCCAGCAATCATACCTGCAAGGTCAAGCTGAATAACCCTTTTATCAAGTAGATACTCTGGCACATCCTCTGAGGCAATTTTGTGGGCAAGCCCTTCGGCAATTGCTGTCTTTCCAACTCCTGGTTCACCGATCAGCACGGGATTGTTTTTCGCTCGACGCATCAAAATAGTGATCATTCGCTCCAGCTCTTTGTCTCGGCCAATCACCTTGTCCAGACTGGCAGACCTTGCCTGAGCGGTCAAGTCAGTTCCAAACACTTCCAAAGCTCCGCCACGTGCACGCCGCGGCTTAGTAGTCGTTTCGGTCTGTTCAGTATTCTGCTGTCTTTCCAAAAACTCTTCTAAGTCAGCCTTGAAGCTATCTATATCAACCCCAAGGTCTTTCAGTAGAACAGTTGCCCGAGCATTTTTTTGGTTAATCAAGCTATATAGTATATGTTCGGTGCCTAGAAAATCCTGATGGTACTCTTGAGCCATATCCCATGCCATTTTTAAAGTCAGCTTAGCTGTTTCGCTCAGAGAGGTAGCACCAACGCTGGTTGTAATATTTCGAGGAGACAGATTTAATGCCATTTCAGCCCTGTCCAGTGTAATATGTGCATCAGCTAGAAGCTTGGCACCAACTGAAGTACCCTGAGCCAATACTCCAAGCAACAAATGTTCGGTACCTATATACGAACTGCCGTAGCCTCGTGCTATGGCGTTTGCTTGTTGCAAGCTCGTCTTAGCGTTGTCGGTGAGACGTGAAACAAATTCTGCGAATTCGTCTGCCATATGCTTATTATGCTCCTCTCCTTGATAGCGTGCAAGCACTTGTGATTGTGCTTACTCTATTGTACACAAAAATTAGCACTCAGGTCAAGCGAGTGCTAATTCAATACTGAATTGAAACTTATTCCTCTGTCTCACTACTTTCGATTGCTTCAAACAGTCCTTCCTCTATATTCTTCTTTGGTTTAGACTTTGGTTTAACAATACTTTCAGATACTGCCTCAATATCAAGCTCGTATCCAGTAAGTCGACTAGCTAGTCGTACGTTTTGACCACCTCGTCCAATCGCGATTGACTGCTGATCCTCATTTACATACACCTTGGCTGATTTATCTTCTTTGTTAATCTCTACCTTGGCAATCTCTGCTGGACTCAGTGATTCACGAATAAAGACCTCAATTTCGTCACTAAAAGTAATAATATCAATTTTCTCTTGGTCACCAATTTCGTTCATTACTGCTTGTACACGTGTTCCTCTGCCGCCAACAAATGTCCCAACAGGATCGACACCAGGAACCGACGAATGAACAGCAATTTTTGTACGACGACCTGCCTCACGTGCAATTGCCTTAATTTCAACTGCACCTGATTCGAGCTCAGGAACTTCTTGCTGAAATAGACATTCGACAAATGCTTCATTTCCACGACTGAGAATTAACTGCGGTCCACGATTGTCACGCTCAATATCTTTTATGAACACCTTTATACGGCTACCAATGCTATAGAACTCGCCCTGGATCTGCTCACTCTGAGGAATAATTCCAACCGCTTTGCCAAGCTCAACCCGAACTACTCGCGGTTCAACTCGCTGAACAGTGCCGGTTACGATAGTCCCGATCTTATCTTCATACTCAGCCAATACGACCTCGCGCTCTGCTTCTCGTAACCGCTGTAAAACAACTTGTTTAGCTGTTTGAGCTGCAACACGGCCAAAACCGGTTACGATGTGCTCTTCTTCAACTAGGTCGCCAAGTTGAGCATCTGATTTTACTTTTTGTGCATCAACCAAACTAATCTCATGAGCTGGACTCCCCACTTCTTCAACCACTTCATGACCAACAAATACCTTGGCGGTTCCGTCGTTGATATTTAATTCTGCCCTTACTTCCTGATCGCGCTCACCATTATCACGTCGCCAAGCAGCTGCTACAGCCTGCTCGATTATTGACAGAACTGTATCCTCGGGTAGATTTTTTTCTTCAGCAATAGTCCTCATCGCTAGCGTTAATTGTTTTAAATTTATCTCTTCCATAGTTTCCTTTCTTTTTATGAAAAAATCCGACCTGCCGGCCGGATTGTGCATAAATAGCTACTCTCTTAGTATACACCTTTGCTGCCTAAAATCAAGAAGCTGTATAACTTATCGTAATATCCATCCTTTATACAGTTATTACCCTACTTAGTTCATCTACATAACTACCCCCATGTGAGTATAAAGAGGAGGCGGAACTTTATGGCCAAACCCTACAACCCCGTACTCGGCACCCCTATCTTGGCGGTTGCTAGGCCGGCTGGGTCTACTATGGTGCCGTTGACTTGGTTGTCTGTGTCTAGTGGGCCACCGTCAGTGATTTGGTAGGTTACGACAGTTACGTTACGGTTGTTTATGGTTTGGGTAGTGATACTAGAGTTAGTAATGTTAAAGAAGGCATTGGTGTTAGGGTTGTATTTACGTAGTAGCTTGTTGTCTGGTGTTACGTCGTAGTAGTAAAGCTTGACTGTTGTAGTGTAGCCAGGTGTGCCACAGTTAGCTTCAAAGTCCCATAGGCCATCAGTGTATTTGTAGGCTGGGTCTTTGGTGGCTAGTTGGTTTTGGTTAGTGATGTTAAAGTTTGTGAGATTGCAGCTAGGACTTAGTTCTAGAGCTACGCTCTTGCCGGTGACGGTGCTGGCTACCATACCAGCCACATGTGGCTGGGTGGTGTCGGGAATGCTGTCACCGTTGAGGTCGGTAGTAGATGGAGTTGAAGAAACCGGAGGTGTTGGGTCGGAGGGGTATTTGAAGGCTTGGATGCGGTTTCCCATATACTCACTGACATATATAGTACCGTCTGCACTAACTGTAATACCAACTGGCATGTTGAATTTGCCATGACTAGCTCCTACGCTACCCCACTGAGCTAAGTAGGTGCCGTTGCTGTTGAACTTTTGGATACGGTTATTTTCAGCGTCTGCAACATAGATATTGCCGAATTGGTCAGTGGCGAGGCCTGCGGGCGTATCGAACTGTCCATTACCCGTACCCTGGCTACCCCACTGGGCTAAGTAGGTGCCATTAGCAGAAAACTTTTGGATACGGTTATTGAAAGTATCGGCGACATAGACATTGCCAGATTGGTCGGTGGTGATGTCCGTTGCGTACTGAAACTCACCCTCACCGATGCCACTACTACCCCATTGAGATATGTAGGCACCATTGGCGGTAAACTTCTGAATACGGTTGTTGCCCTGTTCGGTGACATAGATATTGCCGGATTTGTCTGTAGTAATACCTACAGGGCTATCGAACTGTCCATTACCCGTACCCTGGCTACCCCACTGGGCTAAGTAGGTGCCATTGGCAGTGAACTTTTGGATGCGGTGGTGGTACTGGTCAGTTACATAAAAATTGCCAGATCGGTCCGCAGCAGTACCGAAGGGCATGTAAAACTCACCAGCCCCCAAGCCATACATTACTCCCCCCCACTTAGCTAGGAAGTTGCCGTTGCTGTCGAACTTCTGAACACGGGTATTACCATCATCTGTTACATAGACATTGCCAGATTGGTCTATAGCAATACCAGGAGAATAGTCGAACTGGCCATTGCCCGAGCCACTACCGCCCCATTTAGCTAGGAAGTTGCCGTTGCTGTCGAACTTCTGAACACGGTTGTTACGAGCATCAGCAACATAGACGTTGCCTGATTGGTCGGTGGCGATGCCATAAGGATCATCGAACTGGCCGTCGCCTGAACCGCTACTACCCCATTTGGCTAGGAAGTTACCGTTACTATCGAACTTTTGGATGCGGTTGTTGCTTTGGTCGATGACATAGACATTGCCAGATTGATCGATGGCGACTGCCTGTGGAGTACTAAACTCACCATCACCTGATCCCGAACTACCCCATTTAGTCAGAAAAATACCGTTACTGTCGAATTTTTGGATACGGG
Organism: Candidatus Saccharimonadota bacterium; assembly: GCA_020428315.1. GTDB lineage: Bacteria > Patescibacteriota > Saccharimonadia > Saccharimonadales > Saccharimonadaceae > JAGQNA01. The sequence continues at coordinate 29,645 of JAGQNA010000007.1, read as the reverse complement.
TATTGCTCTTGTCCGACACATAGACGTTACCAGATTGGTCGGTGGCGATTCCGTACGGATCATAGAACTGGCCGTCGCCCGAGCCCATACTACCCCATTTAGTCAGAAAAATACCGTTACTGTCGAATTTTTGGATACGATTGCTGGAAGTGTCAACAACGTAGACATTTCCGGCTTGGTCGGTGGTGATGCCATAAATCGAACCACTAAACTTGCCATCTTCCTCGCCAAACATAGCATAGCCACCCCATTCCGTAAGGTAGGTTCCGCTACCATTGAACTTCTGAATACGTCCACTGCCTTTATCTGCGACATAGACATTACCAGATTGGTCGGTGGCGATGGTAAGGAATGAATCCGTAAACTTACCTCGAATATCTCCAATGCTAAAACTATATTGTGGCACATCTGTAGGCTGGGGGGCGGCATAGGTACGGGTGGTTTGAAGGATGGTGGAGGTTAGGGTAGTTAGTATTAGTAACAAGGCCATGACTAGCTTTGTTATGCTTAGTTTTGCTATGCCATATGTGTTTTGTTTAGATGGATGTTTATACATGCAAGCTCTACTCCCTATGACACCTCTTTTGGTCACCTTGATCTAGGTGTAATAGTACACTGTGGTTATGGTTATGGTCAAGGGCAATTGCAAAAATATCGTATGCTAATAACTCAGTTTGTCGGCTACTTTTTTGGCGTCTTCAAGAGTGTTATTAGCTGGGTTCGTTCCGCCGTGAGTAATGATAATCCAGTTGTTGTCTTGCAGTATATTTAGTTGGTGGGTCTGCGTATCCCAAAAAGCACTCTGTCCGTATCCGACAACAGATTGAGCTGTCGTAGGTTTTTGCTCGCCAAAAGCTTGCTTGTTGTCGTCAGCACCAGTTTGAGTCAAAGGAGACCTTACTAGCACGCTGGCGGTTCTCATATCCGCCACTGTTGGGGCTTCGTTGCTGTACGAGCAATTGCTAACCTTTAGGTCATCACTAGAGGCAGGTGAGGTGCCCGGAGAAAGAGTGGTCGCCTCGCCCAAAATCTGCTTGGCGCTCTCTAGCGTAAATATCTTGCAAGCGTCAAAAATCTTCAGCTTGGCTTCTGTGTTATTAGTTTTTACGGCAGATTGCTGTTTACTGTCGCTAGTCGTGGTTTGCTTGCTGTTAATGGCATAAAAGCCGCCGATAGCCAAAACAATAACTATAACAGCTCCTACAATGATACTCTTTTTCACAATGTCCTCCTTCGTTTATGCACTTATTATAGCAGACGTTGGCGTTACCGCCGCGGCGCAATAAACGTTAGTGCTTTACCCTTTTGGCCATCACGACCAGTTCGTCCAATACGCAACTGGCAATAAAGTCTTGCATCAAATATGTCGATGACGACTTAGATAGGGACTGGTCACCAGATCTTAGAAGGTTGGACCTTTATTTTATTTTCTTTCATTGTTCCCACCTCTGACTCTCTCCCATTGCTCACGCGAACACAACTCTTGCCATTCCACCCACTTGGTGCGATACTCCCCAAATCTGTCAGGCTCTACCCAATGGAGCTTAGAGGCATCTGTTATACGATCTGGGAAACGGACACCGTCGAGGTGGTCAATCTCGTGCTGAAAAATTCGTGCGGTAAATCCAGTCCAAACTTCGGAAATCAATTCTCCCTGTCTGTTATATGCACTAACTACTACCTTACTTGAGCGATTTACAATTCCGCACACGCTACCTGTTGAAAAGCAACCTTCACGCCCTTGTTCTAGTTGCTTTGATTTAGAAGTTATGGCTGGATTTATGTAAACACATAAACCAGGGATTTCGCCCATACCTGTTGAGGCAGTATCGACAATAATTATTCTTTTACTAATTCCTAGCTGGGGAGCGGCCAGCCCAACCATTGTTCGACGCTTCATGTTACCCTGTTCACTACTAGCTATACGGAGCATACTATCAACAAGTTGCTGAATTTCTTGGCTGCTAATTTGATTGATTTCAATCGGCTCAGCAACCTGATTAAGAATTCCACTGCCTGGCGACACGAGAGTATGCTTGTGTTTGTCAAAGATACGCTCAGATTCTTTCATAGGCATATTTTAACAGATTTACTTTGTTTATATCAGATTCCTTCTGCTAGTTGCTTGTGCCAAGAATTTAGGCATTGTATACTCATCATATGCATAATGTAAAGTACTTGATACGGCACTAAGTAGCATTGATTTTAGAAAATTAGTTACCCCTAAGAGTACAGCATTGATCGTGATTGATAAACAGTACGGGTATTTTGAAAGGGATGGGACTAATGTAAAAAGAGTACGTAATACCTTGCCTTTGATTGATGATTTCATTCAGCAGTCACGTAGTGCAGGTGTTGCCGTTTACTGGACAAAGATGTTGGAAAACATCGATGACTCACCACCGACCATTCAATATGTGATGAATCATGACAACGGGTATGTTGATCTAACACGAAAAAATAATAAGTCCTACGAAATCATTGGACTACAGCCTAAAGAAGGAGAAAGCATTATTGAGAAGAGATACTATAATGCTTTTAATAAAACAAACCTCGAATCTTCACTTAGAGAAAATGGAATCGACACCGTGATACTTGTGGGCGGCTATGCCTCGAGGTGCATTTTAGCAACAGCGGCAAGTGCTCTCGATAGTGATTTTAAGATTGTTATTCCTGAAGAGCTCGTCGCCAACTCCGATAACTATTGGCACGAAGTTCCAGCTACCTTTTCAATTGTAAACGCAATTTATGGCCACGTTGTGCCGGTATCAAGATTTAAGGATGCCTGGAGCACTAGTTATTAGCTTTTTGCGAAGCTTAAAGGTCGCTGAATGAGGGTCGGGAGACCTTATTAAACACTAAGGAGCCCGTAAAGCTTCATACTATCATTACTTGCATGCTGCAAGCACCCGCACCATTGCTGCTTTTTCAGGCTCTGTCAGCCACAACGCATACTTTGTTTTTACTTGAATTTGTCGCGCTACATATTGACACCGGAATGTTTTATTTTTTGGTAACCACGTAGCGGCATCACCATCTGATTTATCTTGGTTCGCTTGTCCGTCAACCGCCAATAACTCAAGCGAATCATTAGCAAGCTCAATTCTTCGTTCATAAGACATCTGCTGCGCCCCAGTCTGCCAAGCGTTTGACAATGCTACGACATGATCAATCTGCACATCATCACTTGTGTCAGGGCCACGCTTAAATAGAATCAACTTACCTGTGTACGGGTCATTTAGCTGCCCTGCCATTACTTTACAATTATCATCGACACTTACTTTCTTTAAATCACGAAGTAGTATCATATTTCGTGTGTCACAATCACCTTGCTTCTTCCAACCATTACCAAACTCCTTACGGCTGTACCCAGTTTTTGGGGCTCGACCCTTTACTTTGAGTGCATGCAGATCCTTAATAGCTCTATCAGCCCTTTCAGTTGTATCTTGTACTGGTATTTGTTGATAAAAGCTCGGGTGGAGTGAAATTGAAAATATCAGGAATGCTATCAAGATAAGCACCCCGGTCAGTCTTCTTTTACGCCATATCTTTCCACTCATGTATACTAGTATATATGCATACAGCAAATAGATTAATCAACCATTTCAAACCAAAACACTACAACCTATCTATAGACATTAACCGTACTGAGCGTACATTCATAGGTACTGTTACAATCCAGGGTCAACAAATTAAGGACAACGTAGTTCTTCATAGTAAAGACCTCGCTATACAAGGAGTGAGTGTCAACAACCAAAAGAAAGAGTTCGCACTCGCTGGAGATGAACTAACAATTGTAGCCGGTACCCCAGTGGATAAAAATCAAACTATTGAGGTAAATTTCTCAGGCAAAATTACTGATGGCATGCATGGTCTGTATCCGTGCTATTACGAACACGACGGCGACAAGAAGGAGTTGCTAGCCACTCAGTTTGAAAGTCATCATGCGCGTGAGGCTTTCCCGTGCATTGACGAGCCCGAAGCGAAGGCGACATTTGACTTAACTCTCACGACAGAAACTGGTGTAACTGTGCTTGGTAACATGCCGATTAAGGAGCAGGCTGAAACCAACGGAAAGTTAACTACAGAATTTGAGCGTACACCACGCATGAGTACGTATTTACTTGCCTGGGTGACTGGTGAGCTACACCGCAAAACTGCCACCACAAAAAGTGGTGTTGAAGTAAACGTCTGGGCAACTCCCGCTCAATCATCTGATAGTCTAGATTTCGCACTTGATATCGCGACTCGCACTATTGACTTTTTTGATAAATACTTTGATACGCCCTATCCGCTACCAAAGTCTGACCATGTTGCCCTGCCCGATTTCACGTCAGGTGCGATGGAGAACTGGGGCTTGGTAACCTACCGTGAAGTAGCCCTACTGGCTGACCAGCAGACCACCAGTATCTCTAGCAAGCACTACATTGCAACAGTTATTGCACATGAGCTTAGCCATCAATGGTTCGGCAACCTTGTCACAATGAAATGGTGGAATGACCTATGGCTAAATGAGAGTTTTGCCACTCTTATGGAATACATCGCCATCGACGCTTTGCATCCAGAATGGAATATATGGCTCGACTTCTCATCGCATGAAACAATTCTAGCCTTGCGACGTGACGCTACATATGGGGTGCAAGCAGTACAGACTGACGTTAGCCACCCAGATGAAATTACTAGTTTGTTTGACGGTGCGATTGTCTATGCAAAAGGTGCACGCTTGTTACGTATGCTGCAAGCCTATATTGGTGACGATGCATTCCAAACTGGCCTAAAAAACTATTTCTCAAAATTTGCCTACAGCAATACTGAGGGTAACGATTTATGGACCGAACTATCTACCGTTAGCGGTAAAGACATAGCTGTTTTTATGAATACCTGGATTTCACAATCTGGCTATCCACTGTTAACAGTTTCAGGCAGCCAAGGAGAGATTACTTTACGACAAGATCAGTTTTTCATCGGTAAACATAAGCCTTCTGAACAGCTCTGGCCAATTCCACTCAATTCACCTTGCAAGGAGATGCCTGCGATGCTTGAGTCGCGTGAATTAACTATTAAACGTGAACATAGCTCACCATTACGTTTCAATAATGCAGATAGTGCCCATTTTATTAGCCATTACACGCCAGATCATCTAAAACTTCTAGTTGATCAAGTTAAAGACGGTCAGCTAGATGTTATTACTCGCCTACAGCTTCTGCACGAGCAGACTCTGCTGGCCCGTGCTGGCGTTATTAAATCTGCCGAATTACTACCTCTACTTAATGCATATGCTAATGAGACTAACGAACATATCTGGGATATCATTGCGCTGACAATCGGTGAACTTAAAAAATTCGTTGAAGGTGATAAGCTTGCTGAGGATAAATTGCGTGGACTTTCCGGGAGGCTAGCAAGAAGTCAATACCAACGACTCGGCTGGCAAACTAAAGCTGACGAACCCGAAGACGATACCAAACTACGGGCTACGATTATTAGCCTGATGATATATAGCCAAGATACTGATGTACTGACGATAGTGAAAGAGATCTATACCAATCAAGATATTGACAAAATCAATCCAGAGCTGAGAGCGACCATACTGAGTGCTGTTGTCCACCACGAGCTTGCAGCGGATGTCATTGATAACTTACTCGAGATATATCAAAGTACCGTATCTGCCGATTTACAGCTCGATATTGCCGCTGGTTTAACGTCCTCAAAGCAGGACACTGTCAACACAAGACTAATCACATTACTCAAGGGCTCGACTATAATACGCAACCAAGATATCTCACGTTGGTTCGTCTATCTAATTCGTAACCGGCACAGCCGCAACGGCACATGGCAATGGATGAAAGACAACTGGCTATGGATCGAAGAGGTCTTTGGTGGCGACAAAAGCTTTGACGATTTTCCACGCTACTCAGCATCGGGTCTCGCAAGCCGTCAGTTGCTCGACGACTATCGTCAGTTCTTTACACCTTTGCAGAGTCAGCCAGCACTAAAACGGGTAATACAGCTTGGTATCACAGAAATCGAGGCACGTGTTGAGCTTATTGAACGTGATGGCGAAGATGTCTGTCGAGCACTGAAGGAGCTTTGATTTGTCAGCTGAACAGTTAGTAGTTTTTGGTCTAGTTATATCTGTAATCGATGCAGCTATCTTTGTACCGCAAACTATTCAGGCCTGGAAGAACCGTAACAATCCCAACGCTCTCAGCGGTATATCAACACTAACAATCTGGCTAGCAATTATCGCGTACTGTGCTTGGTTAATTTGGGATAGTCAAGCTGGGCTATGGGAAGCTCACGCCTACGCTTGGATTGGACTACCTGCAGCCATACTAACGATAATTATCATCTATCGCTCAAAGAGGCTAAAGCAATCTGCAAAAAAGAAACATTGTGCATCCTGTAGATGTTAAGGTAATTACCTAATCAATTAACACCAAATCACGAACCATCGGTGGCTGTCCTCCCACCGAAACTACTATCAATCTTGCGTTTAAGCTAGTAATTTTACCAACATGCCTGTAAAAATCTGCTGCGTAACGCATTTGCTTTAGCTTTCGGTCCGTAATCGCGGCTAGACCGCCACCCTGTTGATCGTTTTTACGATATTTTACCTCTGTAAAATATATAGTATCTGTTTTTTGACTAATAATATCTATTTCACAATACTTTGTTTTCCAGTTTCTATCTAAAATTTTATGTCCTAACCTCACAAGATGTTCGGCTACAGCAGTCTCGGCGTTATCACCAATCTGCTTACTGGTTGAAGCCGGCCGTTTCACTGAAGGCTCAATAGCATCATTCCGATACTTGGCTAATGGTGCGAAGCTTAAACGATGCAATGGCGTTACGCCATACTCTTCGATTGCAGCCCGGTGTTTTGCTGTGCCGTAACCAACATGTAGATCAAAATTATATTCTGGATACAACTTAGCTTGTGCTGTCATATATTCATCTCGCGCCACTTTAGCCACAACAGATGCTGCCGATACACTAGATATTAACAAATCAGCTTTTTTTAGAATAGTTACATATTTACCCTTACCAGTACCTGCCAAGAAATTGACTGTACCATCAATTATAATCTCATGATAGGGTACTTTGATTTGATTAATGGCTCGCTTGGTTGCTTCTACTAAGCTCCTACTAATACCTAGTTCATCTAGCTCACTCGCGTCAACCCAGCCAAGACCGATAGCTTGTGCTCGCTGTTTGATTTCTGCTGCTAATAGTTGCCGACGCTTGGCGGTTAACTTTTTACTATCGGTCAATCCCTCAATCAATACACCATCACCAAGTACAACTGCACCAACTACCAGTGGGCCAGCCCATGGGCCACGACCGACTTCATCAATACCTAATATCATATATCAATATTAGCAAAAACTCCTCGCATAAGTGCGAGGAGTTTCCAGATTAGCCTAAGTTGCTATTTTTCGTTAGCTTTATGTGCAGCTTCTACCGCATCTTGCTTAGCTTTCAGCTCAGCATCTTCTGTCGCTTTTTTGGCCTGCTTTGCTTCGGCCTCACTCATCGCTGCTGCTTTTGCGTCTTCTTCGGCTGCTTCTGACTTTGCATCGTGTACGTTGTTTACTGCTTCACGGTCAAACTGGACTGCAGCTAATCGTGCGCTCTTACCGCTTCGTTGTCGCAAGTAGCTCAAGAAATTGCGACGGACTTTACTACGACGTACTACCTCAATCTTCAAAACAAGTGGGTTATGAATCAGGAAGCTCTTCTCAACACCCACGCCACTAGCAATTTTTCGTACGGTGATTCTGGCTGTATGCTGATTTTTGTTATCTGTACGAATAACCACGCCCTCGAAAATCTGAACTCGTTCTTTGTTACCCTCTTTAATCTTCTGATGCACACGAACAGTGTCACCACTACGGACGTCTACAACGACAGTTTTTTTCTGCTCATCGTTAACCTTTTGAATTAATGCAAAACTCATATATTATCACCTTACAATTTATATTTACAATCAATATTAGATTGTAGCATGTTTATGTCTTTCTGTGAAGTGCTTGCACTACCTAACCTGTATGAACATAGTCCTCTAGTAGTTTGGGCATACTATCCAGCCTCACCAAAGGGTGTAATTCCTACAAAAATACTCTCTTAAAGATTGAGCTTCTGCTTCTATTCTATAACGGAGATTCAGAATATGTTACGCATGAGTCACGCGGCTCAAAGAAGAACTGAAAAATAATTAAAGTATCGGTACAACCCCAGAAGTAATGGCATATCCGTGCCTCTGACTATCGGTTTGAAGACAAGAAAAAGATATATTCTGGCGAGATTAGCTGCAGTCGCAAACGAGCCAAGAGTGATATCGCGGAGATTAATGAGTTGACTAAGCTTGAGCTGTTCAACGAATCAAATATAACAGCTCGAAACAAAGCAATTTTAGACGCTTTCTTCGCCAGATTGCGAGAAGAGCAGCTAATCAGTTAAGGAATACGTGGTCATATAGCACCATAAATCCTCATCGATCGGAGTATAGCTTCAGTTTTTTGCTATAATAAATCAATATGGACTACGCTAAAAACGCTTTAGAGCTACATAAAAAGTATAGTGGAAAGATTTCTACTAAATTACGAGATGATAGTATCTTAGATAAGGACAAATTAAGTACATACTACACGCCTGGAGTAGCAGCGGTTAGTCAGGCTATCGCACAAAACGCGGACTTGCTGCCAGATTATACCTGGACCAATAACCTGGTTGCAATCATAAGCGACGGCTCAGCTGTACTCGGGCTTGGTAATGTTGGCCCAAAAGCCAGCATGCCGGTAATGGAAGGTAAGGCTTTACTGTTTAAGCATTTTGCCGATATTGATAGTGTGCCGATTACACTAGATGTTCACTCCCCCGACGAGATCATAGCTACAGTTAAGGCTATTGCGCCGAGCTTTGGTGCAATTAACTTAGAAGATATTGCTGCTCCACAGTGTTTTGAGATTGAAGAAAAACTAAAAGCCGAATTAAACATTCCTGTTTTTCATGATGACCAACACGGCACGGCGATCGTAGTGTTGGCTGGGCTAATAAACGCCATGAAGGTAGTTGAAAAAGATATTGCGAGCTGTAAAGTTGTAACGATCGGCGCTGGAGCAGCAGGTACTGCGATCATAAAGTTACTACATAAGTACGGAGTAAGCTCAATAGTGGCCGTTGATTCGCGAGGGATAATTAATAATTCGCGTACTGATCTAAATGACGAAAAACAAGCGCTACTCCCTTTCTTAGATTCTTCACAATCTGGCTCACTTGATGATGCGGTTGTCGGTGCTGATGTTTTTATCGGCGTTTCTAGGCCGGGGGTTTTAACTCAAGAAATGGTCCGTAAAATGACAAGTGATTCTATTATTTTTGCTCTGTCTAATCCAACGCCTGAAATCATGCCCGATGAAGCCAAGATGGCTGGTGCAGCCGTTGTAGCGACTGGTCGTAGCGATTTCCCGAATCAGATCAACAACGCGCTGGCCTTCCCTGGCATATTTAGAGGGGCCTTAGGTAATCGCGTGCAAAAGATTACCGATCAGCATAAGATTAAGGTAGCAGAAACCTTGGCTTCGCTAGTAGCAACACCAACCGCCGACAAGATAATCCCATCGATATTTGATAAACGGGTGGTAGATGCGGTTGCATCTGCAGTTAAATAGTTCCCTAATGGATATCTTTAGGCTCTGCGGTGGCCTCGCTTAGTATGCCGTCTGCGTCATTAAGAATGCGTACATGGTTTCCTTCTAAAGTAAGTACTCTGGCTCCAAGTTCGGCTGCAAGTTTTGCACCCCTTCCTAGTTTATATTCCTCATAGCTATATATGCCATCATTATTCATCAGTGCTAAAGTTATACCAGTTCCGTGAGCTGCCAATTTCGCAGCACTGTCAAATGCATTAAATCGACTGATTTCTTGTAATACACGGATATCAGCTATCAGATGACGAAGCAGTTCGTATTCTGTATGGTTTGTTAGTTCTAGCTTACCTGTACCAGGCTGCTTACCTTGCTCTTCGCCTAGGGCAATACCACGTCTATAAGTCGAGACAGTGGCATCGGTACTGGTGGTGCTACCGCTATTACTTCAGCCGGGTGAGCTCTATCCGCAACTAGCAAGCCACCAGAATGTGTTACCATTGATTTGCCTTCAAAATACCCCGGAAATTTATTCATTGCGGATAAAAGACTAAGTCCTTCAACGTCCTTGTCGAAAAACGAGGCGATGTCAGCTGCAACCTTCCTTGTCTCATGTTTAGGGTTGGCGAACCCACTAACATATACGACCTCTGACACGATACTCTCGTTACCTGAACACCTCTTTGTGAGGTATGAATCTATTTCTAACTATATTATAAACCTGTGGATTTTACAAGCATATTTTAAATTACTCTACCAACCTCAGATAAAGTCGTCTCGCCACGGAGTGCAGCTATTATACCGACTTGCTCAAGAGTGAGCATACCTTTAGACTTTGCAGCTTTTTCGATTGCTTCGGCATGGAGCTCACCAATATCACCTCTAATAAATTGCTGGATATCTTCGTCTACAATCATTTGCTCCATTATGACAACTCGCCCCTTGTAGCCAAACGGGGCATCACTGCTTGGAACCGGCTTATAGAGCTTGAATTCGCCATCTAGATTTACTGGAATCTTATCAAGCTCAACACCGTCAAGAGCTTCGCGTATATACCTAATCTCAGCATCATCTGGAGTATATTCCTGTTTTGTTTCATCGACCAACCGTCGAACTAGACGCTGGGCAATTAATAAACGAATCGCCGTTGCAAAAATTGGATTTTGACCTATAAGGTCAATCATCCTACTAAATGCGGACGCAGTAGAATTGGCGTGGAAGCTGGAAAGTACTAAATGTCCAGTAATTGAAGCCTGGATCGCAGTTTTGGCAGTATCCTGATCTCGGATTTCACCAACCATCACTACATCTGGGTCGAGTCGCAAAATACTGCGTAGTCCATCGCCAAAATTCTGTCCACTAGTCGTGTCGATTGGTATTTGCGAGATGCCAGTCAGGCCGTATTCTATTGGGTCTTCGAGGGTAATTAGCTTCTTGTCAAGTGTATTCAATGCATTTAACATACTGTAGAGTGTAGTACTTTTACCGCTCCCTGTCGGCCCGACCATCAGTACCATGCCACGAGGATGAGCAATTACTTCATCGATTTGCTTACGCTGATCCTCGGGTATATTAAGTAGGTCTAGATTCAAAAGACTTTCGTCGAAATTAAACAGTCGCATAACGACGTCTTGCCCATACATAGTTGGCACAGCCTCAACCCTTAGATTTAATAGATGGGTTGCTCCACCCCTGGTTATATCTTTTTGCATATGACCGCTCTGTGGATTATTGGCTGCAGTGGATATGTTAGCCCTGCTACTTAGCGTAGCCATAATCACTCTATATCGGTCTTTCTCGAGGTCGGCCACTGGATGAAGCGCACCATCAACACGCATTCGAACCCGAATCTTATCACGCATATTTTCAATATGGATGTCACTGGCACCTAGTTTATCGGCCTGGTCAATCAAATAATCAAATACCCTGTCCGTACCGACACTGTTGAGAGTCTGACTAACCTGACTAATTGTATCGCTATCTCCATCCTTAGCAATTTCGATATCATCATAGATAACTTCACGCGGAGGATCAAAGCGATTCATAAATGCCTTGAAGGCCGAACCACTTATCATAATGAATTGGACGTTCAATCCCTTATCATTATACTCGCGCCTCATTGTCTGCATAGCAGACTGAGGGGTTTGGCTAGTAATAGCAAACTGATAGGCAGACCTGTCTTCCGATACTTTCAGTGGTACCATATATGACTTATACATGACTGGTATATCGAGGACATCCCGGATTAACGGCAATTCATTTTCAAATTCTCTAGTATCTAGATACTGAACACCCAAGATAGCTGATCTTTGACTTGTTGATTGCTCCTCGTGCTCGCGTCGCTTTGCCTGCACATTGTCTTCATTCATATAAATCTACTATATCAAATTGCTCATGGTTTTTATATATTCTTACACGACTCAATCCTAGAATGATATAATGTGGCAATGCCTGAAATAACATTACTAGCTCATAATATACGCTCTACTCACAATGTTGGCTCAATCTTACGCACAGCAGAAGGTTTTGGAGTGAAAGAAATTATTTGCAGTGGCTATACTCCCTATCCAAAGTTACCTGATGACAATAGACTACCTCACATGGTCGAAAAATTAACACGTCAAATACATAAAACCTCGTTAGGCGCAGAAACCCTGGTTAGTATCAGGTACATATCTGACATTCACACTTGGCTAGAAATTAACAAAAAAACGGACAGGAAGCCAGTTTACGCCCTAGAGCAACACACTGGCAGTAAGAATATTCGATCCTTCCGCCCGAGCCAGTCGTTTGCACTACTTCTAGGCGAGGAAGTCCATGGCATAGCACCAGATTTACTTGAGTGGTGCGATGAAATATTAGAAATCCCCATGCACGGTAAAAAAGAATCCTTCAACGTGTCTGTAGCGACCGGAATAGCATTGTTCAGCTTAAGCGATCAGCGAATATAGCTAGCGTAACTTAACTGAGTCTTCGCCTAGTGCATCGCGTAGTCTACTCAGCAGAGTCTCATTATAGTCAACACCAAAGGGCATACGAATTGCCGATTTACGATCGTCACCAAGCACCAAGACGACTTTCTGCACACCTGGAAAATCAGCACAAATTGCTTTAAAGCTGCTCAATGCAGATAAGTTATCGGGATCCTTCACCTGAACGTATAAGGTCTTGAGATTTGATTCCTCTGGCTTCGGAGCTGAACCCGGGTCCGTTTTTTTCACCACCACTTTCTTAGATGCTTTACTAACTTTTGGTTGCTTAACCTTTCCGCCCGTCGACTCGTAGCTAGCTAGCTCTTTGTCGCTGACGATGAACATCTCATCAGCGATAATCTTAACTTCTGTAGTCGGACTACCGTCCTTATCGCGTGAATTTATCTTACCGCTCACTCTCACGATGGTATCAAGTGCGAGGCTTGGTCCAATGTCTTTATATAAATTCGGGAAAATGATAACTTCGGTTTCAGAAAATTTATCCTCTACTGTTACAAATGCCATTTTCGTACCTGCCTTGGTGAGAATTGT
>JAGQNA010000007.1:0-16374 GCA_020428315.1 Candidatus Saccharimonadota bacterium | reverse complement strand
TCACGTAGATACATCTCATAGTTATCTAGTGGATGTGCAGATATATACAATCCCATCAGCTCTCGTTCCCATGTAAGTTTTACTTTGTCTGATATTTTATGAGGTGCTGGCAATAAAGATATAACTCTTTTTGTTGAGCTGTCTTCATTATCATAGCTCCCAAATAAATCAGTTTGTCCGCTAATAAGCTCTTTTTGGGTTTTACTCGCAAATGCCTGGATAACCTCTAGATTATGGAGTAGCTCAGCTCGATCACCTAAACTGTCAAATCCACCAGATTTAATGAGTGATTCCCACGCTCTTTTATTAAATTTTGTTGTTGATACTCGGGATGCAAAGTCTTCAATACTAGCAAAACGAGCAGCGTCTCGTGCACGCAAAACTTCTTCGACTGCTGAGACACCAACTCCCTTAATAGCCGCCATGCCGAACCGTATCTTATTTTCGCCTGGAACAATAGCAAATTCAACAAAACTCTCATTTATATCAGGAGCCAGCACAGCAATACCCATATGTTTACATTCGTTAATCTCGATTGCTAACCGCTCAATATTGTCCGCATCACTGGTCATCAAGGCAGCCATGAATGCGTCCGGATAGTGTGCCTTTAGGTAAGCTGTCCAGTAGGCTATCAGCCCATAGCAGGCAGCGTGTGATTTATTGAAGCAGTAGTTTGCAAACTCCTCAAGCTGATCCCAAAACTTTTCGGCAACTTGTTTCGTTGCCCCGCCATGTTTTATTGCTCCATCGACAAATTCTGGTTTGACTTTCTTCATGAGTTCAATATTCTTCTTGCCCACGGCTTTCCGTAAAGTATCTGCCTGCCCACCGGTGAATCCAGCCCATTCTTTTGAGATCTGCATGAATTGCTCTTGGTAGACCAAAATACCGTAAGTATTCTTTAGTGAATTCTCCATGCCTTTATGCAGATACGAAATCTGTTCATCACCATGCTTTCTGCGAATAAAACTATCAATAAACTGCATTGGACCAGGTCGATACAAAGCTACCATGGCAATAATATCATCGAAAACCGTCGGCTTTAGTTCACGTAAATATCGTTTCATTCCGGCTGACTCGAGCTGGAAAACACCTGTCGTATCCCCCTTTTGGAATAGTTCATAAGTCAGCTTGTCGTCTAATGGTATCTCAGATATCTGTATGTCATCCTTGTAAACTTTTTTTATAATCCTTAGGGCATTATTGATTATTGAGAGATTAGATAAGCCGAGAAAATCCATCTTTAACAGCCCTAGCTCTTCAATCGGACCCATTGGGTATTGAGTTGCAATCACCCCCTTTTGGGCAAGTTCTAGTGGAGTGTATTGAACTATTTCGTCCGGCGCAATCACTACCCCAGCAGCATGAACCCCATGCGAACGTATGGTACCCTCCAGTCGAATTGCAAAATCAAAGACCTCTTGTGCTACCTGATTATTTTCGTATTCAGATTTTAAGTCTGCGTCATTCTTGACACTTTCTGCAAGTGGAATATGCCGTCCTTGAATGGGTGCTGGTATCATCTTACTTAGCCTATCTGCTTCTGCATAAGGTACTTCTAGAACTCGAGCAACATCACGCACCGCGGCTCGTGCAGCCATTTTACCAAAGGTGACAATATTAGCGACACGGTCAGCACCGTACTTGTTCGCACAATACTCGATCACCTCGTTACGTCTAGTGTCCTGGATATCAATGTCGATATCCGGCATCGATATACGGTCTGGATTTAAGAAACGTTCGAAAAGTAAATCGTATTTTAGTGGGTCAAGGTCGGTTATATTTAAAGCATACGCTACGATACTCCCTGCTGCCGAGCCGCGCCCTGGTCCAAATATAATACCTTGTTTTTTACCCCAATTTATAAAATCTTGGACTATCAAAAAGTATCCATTATAGCCCATGGTATCCATGATACCCAGCTCATATTCCGCACGTTCTACAATGTGACTACCTAGAATCTTCCTAGCTTGCTCGATATTAAGATTTTTATGTTCGTATACGGCTACGTTGCTTGAATAGCGGGCTAGTAAGCCATCCCAGACCAAACTATGTAAATAATCTTTTTCACTTTGGCCGTCAGGTGTTGGGAAGCGTGGTATTAATATGCCTCCTAGTTGAATCTCTAAATTACATCGTTCAGCAATTATTTTCGTATTCATTATTGCTTGTGGATTTGTAGCCTGCCAGCGCTTTATAATTTCTCTCGGATCAGTGACGTGTAGCTCGAAGTCCTTTAAGCTCATACGGTTTGCTTCGCTACGATACGACGCGGTACCCACGCAGAGTAGTATCTCATGCGCATCTTGGTCACTGTGGTCTATATAGTGCCCGTCACTTGTCACTACGCACGGAATGTCCAGTTCGTCAGAAAGCTGTAGCAGCTTGCTGTTAATTCTTACCTGCACGTCCCAGGCGGCGTGATTATCTGGGTGGCCATGATCTTGAAGCTCAAGATAATACCTATCTCCAAAGATTTGTTTATACCATTTTGCAATTTTCTTAGCATTATCATAGTTATCTATCTTCAAATTTTCGCCAAGCTCGCTACTGGCACATCCGCTTAGGCATATAATACCCTCATTGAATTCTTCGAGTAGCTCGTGGTCAATCCGAGGCTTATAATACATTCCCTCCAGATTAGCCTTAGTCGACAGTTGCATAAGATTTTTGTAGCCCGTTTCATTCATTGCAAGTAGTATGAGATGAAATCTAGCTTTATCCTTAGAGGGGTCTTTGTCTAGCCTACTTCTAGATGCTACATAGGTCTCAATACCTATGATAGGTTTAATGTTCTGACTTTTTGCTTGCTTGTAAAATTCAATTGCGCCGCTCATCGTACCATGATCTGTGATAGCACATGACTTCATACCGAGGTCTTTAACACGGCTAATGAGTTCTGGTACTTTTGACAAACCGTCTAATAGACTATGATGTGTATGATTATGCAAATGTACATAGTCCTCTGCACTCAAGTGCAGTTTCTTGTCGTTCCCCATAGTTATATTATACCACTGAGACTAACGAGTCTGGCTTACTGAATTATTATCTTTTATTTTCTACAGACGATACTACATCAGATATAAAATGACCGATGCCGCCGGGTATATCAGCAAATAAACTAAGCAGCCAGAGGATAAGTGTAATTACTACCGTACCACCTAAAACACTACCAAGTCCGAAGAAAATACCTCGAATAAAATTCATTTTATATACTTGGAACCTATTCCTATTAAAATCCTGAAACAGTTCTTCGAGTATCGCTTTTGAGGCACCGCTTGCTAGCGACTTTTCAACTTGCTTGATAGTTTTCTGTACCATATGGTATCTTACTACTACTTTTTGTTAGCGTTTTTTGCTCCATCGATAGCACCGCGAACAACATTCTCAACCTTATCTTTAACGTCAACTGCTGACTTCTGGACGGTAGTTGTTACTTCTTCGGCTTTTTCAGCAAGTTCGTCTTTTTTCTTTACTGCGTCTTCTTTTAACTCGTTAGCCTTGTTTTTTAAATCCTGACGAGTCTCTTTGCCACTCTTCGGTGCAGTTAGTATTCCAGCAACAGCGCCGACTGCTGCCCCTAATATTGCTCCTAGTGCGAATTTTCCCTTTGACATATAGCTTATCTCCTTTTTTTTGAATTATCTGATGTCTTCATCCACTTCTTGAGTGCTTTTGCAATAAACATACTGTTCAGTGCGGCAAAACTACTACTAGCTACTGTACTAGTAATGGTTTCGATATTATCCGCGGTCTTCTCAGCTTTCTCTGTAACATGCTTTATTTGTAATGTGATGCGAATCAGCAGTATACCTAATATTATACCTATCGCTAAGAATATCGCTAAGAATATTGACAATATAATTACTAGGACTTCCGGAGCGGTCATGTCTTTATTGTACCACGTTATCTCAAATGATTAGTATTCTATTTGGGCCAAATAGTCTTTCAATTCCTTACTGAGCGACTTATGCTTTAAGCCAAAGTCAATCATAGTTTTTAGATATTCTAATTTATCACCAGTATCATAGAATTTAGCGCCTTCAATCTCCCTTGCGTAATAGCTAAAACCGTCGTCTATCATTTGCTGCACCATAGGTTGAAACGAAAATTCACCTTCACTGTGGTTTTTATGAGCCGCGTCAATGTATTTAAATATTTCGGCTGGCAGCAAGTAATTACTTACACTTGCTAGGTCTGACGGAGCATCTTGCTTTCCAGGCTTTTCGGCAATATGTGACATTTCTATTGTAGAGCTATCTATCTTCGCGCCGCCGGCTATTCCATATTTTACATACTCATCATCACTCTTTACTCGCGTACAGGCGAAGACTCCGCCTTTATATTTTGTAGCTGTCTCGATTAATTGCTTAGTTGAGTTTGCCTCAGGAGTAAAGAAATCGTCGGCCCATTTATATATGAAACATTCATCATCTCCCAATAGGTGTGACGCACTCATAAGTGGCGTAGCATTGCCGTAGGGGCCTTTTTGTCGAACATAGACAAAGTTTGCTAAATTAGATAGCTCATATAGCATGTCAATGTATGGCTTCTTCTTCTCACCGCCTGCACGTAAATTATTTAATAAATCTTCATTTGGTATGTCGAAGTGATCCTCAATCGCACGCTTATTGCTCGAACCTACGATAATTATATCTTTAATGCCTGCTTCTACTAACTCCTCGACGACATACTGAATAATAGGCTTATCGATGATCGGCAGCATCTCCTTCGGCATTGCTTTCGTTTGCGGTAAGAATCTAGTTCCAAAGCCGGCAGCTGGAATTATTGCTTTAGTTGGTTTTTTCATATTGTTCCTCCAATTGCTTTAGTCTATCATAGGCCAGTAGTACACCGCCAGAGTCAGTCATTTTTGCACTTTTTGCATTACTAATCAACTCTGCGACAGTTATGAGTTCAACTTCAATGACTTCGAAATCATCGAGCTGTTGTCCAGTAGTTAGTGGAATACAGTCGGTCGCCAAGAAATAATGAGATTTCCCATTTCTCCATGCTTCACGAAACGTATAACCAAGATACTCAAGCGCCCCCGGCTGGTAGCCAGCTTCTTCAGATAACTCTCGAATAGCTGCCTGTTTAGGCGTTTCATTATTATCTATCATGCCACCCGGTATCTCTTTTAGTACTTGCCTTGGGCCGCATCGAAACTGTTTTGCGATAATTACGTTTCCCTGCTTGTCTAACGCTATTACATTAGAATCTTCAAAGCCTTGCAGTATATCGACCTTAACTTCTTTTTGTGTTACCGGATGGATATAGGTTTCCTTAGTAATCGGACGCCAGCCATTATAAGCTTGCTCAGTTTTTACATGAGACCAATCCTGCATGTTACAATCTTTCTCGAATTAGCTTTTGCGCTAATGCGGGATTAGCACGTCCTTTACTTTGCTTCATAACCTGGCCGACTAAAAAGCCGATTGCTTTATCGTTTCCAGCTCTAATATCCTCAACTGCCTTCTGAGAAGATTCACTAGCGAGCACTTGTTCAACAACAGCGATTATTGCCGATTCGTCGCTTATCTGTATTAGTTGCATTGACTCAGCAATTTCTGCAACCGTTTTACTAAGATTCTGTTCTTCAAATAGAGCAAAGAATACTTCTTTTGCTCCAGTCGAACTTAGTTTGTTTTCGCCTACCATCTGCGCAAGCTTGCCGAGTCGTCGTGATCCAACCGTCCCAGACTCAACCGCACTCTTATCAAATTCACCGGCTGATGCGAACCAATTAAATACCCGCTTGGCAGCTTCATTACCATAGGCCGTACGAACTGATTCAGCTGTCGCGGCCACTGATGGGTGACTTAGTACTGTATTTATCACCGACTTATCCAAATCTAAGCTTAGCCAATTCTGACGGTACTCACCAGGCATAACTGGCATTCCGTCTTGCATCATAGCAATGTCCTGCTGGCTCAACACAAGCGGAGGTATATCTGGATCGGGCATGTAGCGATAATCTTGAGCATCCTCTTTGCTACGCTGACTAATTGTTTTACCAGTATCGTCATCCCATCCCCGGGTCTCCTGGGTCACTTTTTCACCAGCCTCGAGCAGAGCTACCTGACGATTAAATTCATATTGTGCAGCACGTTCAATACTGCGGAAAGAGTTAAGATTCTTAGTCTCAGTTCGAGTCCCAAGTTGATCTGAGCCCACTTTTGCTACTGATAGATTGACGTCAAATCGCATATTGCCGTGATACAGATCACCATGAGTAACCCCAGCAAATGTCATCAGGTTATAGAGCTCAGTCGCGTAGGCTCGTGCTTCTGCTGGACTATGGATATCAGGTTCGCTTACTATTTCAATAAGTGGGGTACCAGCCCTATTTAAATCAACCAAACTGTAGCTACCAGTATGGGTTAGCTTACCAGCGTCTTCTTCCATGTGTGCATGATGCAAACGAACAGACAGGGTACTACCATCATCCAATGGAGCATCCACTTTGCCGCCGATTATTATTGGTTGATACATCTGAGTGGTTTGGTAGCCTTTAGGCAAATCTGGGTAAAAGTAGTGCTTTCTATCGAAACGACTAATGTTTGCGATTTGACTATTTAGAGCTTTTCCGGCACGCACGGCTAAGCGTACAGCCTCTTCATTTAATACAGGAAGCATTCCCGGCAAGGCATAATCTACTGGATGCACCTTACTGTTTGGTTCAGCATTACGAGAATCGTTATCGGCAGGACTAAACAATTTTGTTTTAGTTGCCAACTGTACGTGACACTCAATTCCGATAGTCATTTCCCACATACTATATTGCCCCCAGATCTTTCAATGCTTGCTTAAAGGCTGACAAAGCTCTCGACGTAATCTCATTACTAAGACGAACATCTGTTTCGTGAGCAATACGATTACGTAACTTATGAGCCGTCCAAACATGCTTCGAATTTGACCACATTTTGTCTGCTGATTTCAGCCGCTCACCCATCGTTTGACCTTTAATTCCAAGTTCTCTCAGAGCTTTGTCTAGCAGCTTGTCGGCATTTAAAATTGCCAGATGTAGCGATGACTGGTCATTTTTATTCACTACTTGAGTAATTTTTAGCCAATCACTACGATAAGAGTCTTGGTTTAATTTACGACCATGTGAGCTATGCTTAACCAAAAACATTAAGATAATCACTCCAATAGCTAAGATAATCAGAAAGAAGACTAGAAGACCCACGCTATGCCTTCCCCTCAAGCTCTCTAGCTAGTGCTAGTAGTTTTGCATCTTGCTCTCGCCAGGTCATCAGCTGGACTCCGATTGGAAGTCCTTCAGGTGTTGAGCCAAATGGAATACTAATTGCTGGACAGCCCACTAAATTGGCTGGTACTGTCAATGTATCTGTAAGGTACATTTTAATTGGGTCTTTAGTGTTTTCATTAAGTCGAAAAGCCGGTGTTGGCGACACAGGGCCGATTAAGGCATCATACTTTTCAAAAACAGTGCGAAACTGGTCAATCAGTAGAGTTCTAGCTTTTTGTGCTTGTAAGTAATACGCATCGAAAAAACCGCTAGAAAGAACGTAGGCACCGATCATAATCCGTCGCTTGTTCTCATCTTCAAACCCTTCGCTACGTGTCATCCCGTAAAGTGCAGCTAAATCTTGTGCGTTATCACTACGGTGACCGTAACGTACTCCGTCATAACGTGCTAAATTACTACTGACTTCGGCTGGAACAATAATGTAGTACATAGCCAATGCATGCTCAATCATCGGTAGGCTAACTTCTTCTACGCTATAGCCCGCTTTTTCAAGTTGCTCTACTGCGATTCGTGTTTGTGCAAGTACGGACGGGTCGATATTATCAGACATGTGTTCTTTGATTAGACCAATTTTTCCTGGCTTTGCTGACGATATTGGCTTGAAGTAGCTAGGCAAAGTAGTCATATCTTTGGGATCAGCACCTTGAATGACTTCAAGAACCAGCTCGGAGTCTGCAATTGAGTTAGTTATTGGTCCAATCACATCCGTACTGCTACCCATCGCCACGACTCCGTAACGACTTACCATCCCGTAAGTTGGCTTGAAGCCAACGACGCCATTAAAGCTCGCTGGTTGGCGAATTGAACCACCCGTATCCGTACCGAGCGCAAATGGAACAATATCAAGTGCAACTGCTACTGCAGATCCACCGCTACTGCCTCCTGCGACCCGCATGGGATCCTTGGCATTTTTTGTCGGACCGAAAGCTGAATTTTCAGTGCTACCACCATGTGCGAAAGCGTCAAGATTAGCTTTTCCAATACATATCGCTCCCTCGGCCTCGAGTTTTTCAATAACAGTAGCTTGCAATGGAGAAGTAAAATCTTCTAGCATTTTTGATGCTGCAGTAGTTTTACCTCCAAAAGTTAGAATATTATCCTTCGCAACGAATGGTACACCAGCTAGCCTACCAGTTATCTCACCGGCATCTACTTTTGTAGCTTGCTCAAGAGCTCGTTCTTCGGTCAGTGACAGTAGTGCATGGTAAGACTCAGCTTGCTTGGCTTTCAAAATTGCCTGCTGGACATTTTCCTTAGCTGATCTGTTTAAATATGATAAAATCCTGCTAGTCATAATTATAAAACCTTCGGTATTCTAATAGAATTGCCCTCAACTGTTGGAGCTAATTTTAATAAATCATCTCTAGTAACAGTTGTGTCTTGGACTTCATCAGCTCGACTAACGTTTCTAAGCTCAGTAACTTGATAGGTTGGCTCAACGCCGTTGGTGTCAAGCTGGCTTAGCTTTTCAACATAACTTAAGATATTAGATAAGTCAGACTTTAAACTTGCCAACTGGCTATTTTCTATCTGTAAACATGCTAAAGTTGCGAGCTTACGCACGTCCTTGTCTGAAATTTGTGTCATATTTATCTATTTTACCTTACTTCTGTCTACTAACAAATATTGACAGCGGCTTGTAATGTTGCTTGATAGTACAAGCTATCTAACCTTCAAGGCTGTAGTTGATTATGGTGAAGCGGCTTGAATTTCCTTAATTAAGTCACGCAATTCTGCTGCCTTTTCAAATTCAAGATTAGCGCTGGCTAACTCCATCTCACTAGTCAGATCAGCGACTAAATTGTTATGCTCCCCTTTTGGTATCTTCTTAATGTCGATTTTTTTAATAACTTCCTTCTTGGGGATGATAGCTCGCAGCCCTTCGTCAACCGCCTTCGCAATGCTCGTAGGAGTAATCCCGTTCTGAACGTTAAAGTCTTGTTGAATTTTACGGCGGCGATTAGTTTCGCTAATTGCACGCTCCATACTGCCGGTTATAGTATCAGCATACATTATAACCCGACCATCAAGGTGTCGTGCCGCTCGTCCAACTGTTTGCACTAAAGCACTTTCACTCCGCAAGAATCCTTCCTTGTCGGCATCTATAATTGCTACCAAGCTAACCTCAGGTAAATCTAGTCCCTCCCGCAGTAAGTTTATTCCAACTAGTACATCGTAGACACCATTTCTCAAATCCTTTAAAATATCGCCTCGCTCTAGCGTGTCGATGTCACTATGAATGTAAGCGGTCTTAATATCCAAATCCAGTAAATACTGACTCAGATCTTCAGCCATTCGTTTAGTTAAAGTTGTTACGAGCACGCGCTGCTTATTTATAATTCGCTGCCTAATCTCAATAATTAAATCGTCAACTTGGCCGCTGGAACTACGGATCTCAATCTCGGGGTCAACAAGACCGGTTGGTCGAATAATCTGCTGGGCAGGCACAGGACTGTGCTCTAGTTCATAAGTGCCCGGTGTGGCGCTAACATAAATCACTTGGTTGATGTGATTTTCAAATTCGTCAAACCGTAGAGGACGGTTATCTAATGCACTTGGTAGCCGAAAGCCATGATCAACCAAGACCTCCTTACGGGCTCTGTCACCGTTATACATACCGCGAATTTGTGGAATTGTCATGTGTGATTCATCAATCATCAACAAAAAATCGTCCGGGAAATAATCTAATAATGTAGCAGGTTGCGCTCCGGACTCACGATTAGTTAGATAACGACTGTAATTTTCAATCCCCTTAACGAAACCTGTTTGCTCAAGCATTTCAATGTCATACTTTGTTCGCTGAGCAAGTCGCTGTGCCTCAAGTAGCTTATTATGCTTTTCAAACCATTCTAAACGTTCTGTAAACTCGGTCTTAATTCCTGCAATAGCGTTAGCCAATTTGTCTTTTGGCGTCACATAGTGACTGTTCGGAAATATTATAACTCTATTCGGTTCAGCTAGAATTTCTCCAGTAATCGGGCTTAGTTTTGTAATCCTGTCCAGGGTATCACCAAAAAACTCCAAGCGATAGGCTTGATTATCGCCAGCCGGAAAAATGTCAATCACATCACCCTTTACTCTGAAAGTACCGCGATGAAAATCAATATCATTACGTTTATACTGCATGTCAGTCAGTTGACGTATAAACTTATCCTGCTTTCGCTTTTCACCAAGTTGTAATTGAATCGACATTTCAGAGTAATCATCTGGAGAGCCGATACCATAAATAGCACTAACACTAGCTACTATTATGACATCTCGCCGCGTTAATAACGCTGAGGTAGCTGCATGCCTTAAACGGTCAATTTCTTCGTTGATTTTACTATCCTTTTCAATATATGTGTCGCTAGATGCAATGTAAGCCTCTGGTTGATAATAATCAAAGTAACTAACAAAATAGTGGACTTCATTGTTAGGAAAAAATGTTTTAAATTCACTGTATAGCTGTGCAGCTAAAGTTTTATTGTGTGCCATCACCAGAGCTGGCACGCCACGATTAGCAATTACGTTCGCCATTGTGAAGGTCTTACCCGATCCAGTCACCCCTAATAATGTCTGTTCCTTAGTTCCAGATTCCAAGCCAGTTACAAGCTCAGTAATCGCTTGGGGCTGGTCGCCAGTAGGCTTATAGTCTGTTTCGAGTCGAAACTTTGTCATGTCACTATTGTACATCAATAGCACTAGCCGATTCAGGCGGCATTTTTAACTTAAAAGTTGTCAGGTATGATTTTATGGTTTTTTTGGTACAATAGATACTGAAATGAATAATACAAAAACTATAAAAATGAATGGCACTGTATGTGCCCCTCGAGAAATATTACTCGATGCAGCAATGATTAACCTTAGTCATATTGACCAAGAACTACAGAATGGCTACGAGGTTATAAAAAAACAACATAAAACCGTGACTATTTTTGGGAGTGCTCGAACTACAGAAGATAATCCAGATTACGCAGCAGCGAGGAAGCTATCAAGCGGACTGGCTAGTAAAGGCTATTCAATCGTAACAGGTGGTGGTCACGGAATTATGGAAGCAGCAAATCGTGGAGCATTCGAGGTTGGTGGTGATTCGGTAGGCTTTAACATTAAACTACCCAAAGAACAAACGCTCAACAAATACGTCACTGAAAGTGTTTCGTTTAGCTACTTCAGCCCGCGAAAAATCGCTATGACATTATTTGCTGATGCATATATATTTTTCCCAGGTGGCTTCGGTACCTTCGATGAACTGTGCGAGATACTAACCCTAACTCAAACAGATAAAATGTTTTCAGCACCAATCATACTTATGGACAATGTTGGTGATAGTTTCT
The DNA here is from genome assembly GCA_020428315.1 of Candidatus Saccharimonadota bacterium. GTDB lineage: Bacteria > Patescibacteriota > Saccharimonadia > Saccharimonadales > Saccharimonadaceae > JAGQNA01. The sequence goes on along the minus strand of JAGQNA010000007.1, from coordinate 4,785 downwards.
GGAAACCATTTGACAACATGATAAGAAATATCTTACTAAAAGAAGACAGGGTGATATCGCCTGGCGATGAAAAAATTTATACAGTAACAAATGACGTCTACAAAGCAATATCGCTTGTTCGATCAAACAAACGATATTGTAATCACTAGATATGAGCCCAGTAATGTACTGGGCTCTGTATGTCAAAAGCCTACTTGCATTTTTGATATCTAGATAGCAGTTTGCTTCAATAAATGTTTAATTAACACGTGTAACCCAATACATCTATTCGAGCGATGATGGGTGATACCATTCGGGAGCATTATCAAGATAGCTTTGTAATTCATCTCTATTAAGTAAACCTGCCTGCGCACCAAGCTTCTGAACAACACTCATACTGTTGATTGGAGCCCACAACAAAGCTGCCTCTAGACTTTCGCCGAGTGCTAGTGCCGCTGTGATCGTGGAGGCAAAGGCATCACCAGCTCCAGTACGATCAAATGGATCGGCAGGATCTGGATAATTTGGCATTGAGAACATCTGTTGTCCGTCTGATGCGTAGGCTCCATCAGGTCCATCTGTGATAACAATAACGTTCACCCCTAGGTCGTGCATTGCTTGCAGTAGACCTTTCATGTCCTCTCGGGACACTCCAGTTACCTCAGCAGCCTCTTCGCGATTTAGAATTACAATCTCGGCCCGAAGGTAGAATGGCTTCATTCTCTCGATACCCCACATCAAATGATACATGCCTGGCTGGAAACACACTCGCACATCCTGATTTTGCTCAAGATAACCAAGTATCTCTTCGTGTAGCGGCCAAGTGTTCTCACCCAATACCCCGAGATACAGCCAATCAGGTTTTCTAGCTGGGTCTTTCCATTGATATGAATAGTCCTCAAACTTCTGCAGCTTAGTCCTATCTGCACCGTAACGCAGTACATAATGGTAGTTTGACTTCATGCCGGCCTCAACCACTAAGTCATTGGTGCCAACTGATTGACTTTTTAGATAGCTAATCATGCCCTTACCGGCCTCATCGTCCCCAAGCCAAGACATTAAACTAGTTTCCAGGCCAAGTCGCGTCATTGACACGGCAGCGTTGGGGCTGCACTCAACAGCCTCAACTTTCTCGACACTATCATACGGCAACTTTGCGCCTAATTCAAAACTGATCCGCTTATAGCCATGTTCATCTTCTGTAACTTCTGCGTGCTCTTCGGATAGCTTTATGAAATCATCAGATATTATGTCTCCAACTGCTAGCACATAAGGTTTATTGTTGTCATTATTCATGTTGTTCTCCGTTTTAATAAGTTTTGTTACGCTTTTATGATATTCATCCTCTTCTAGCATAATACCTGCACTTAGTGCATGATTATTGACACCAGATTCAATTGTGGCAGGGTGACTGTGATATCTAGTCAACAGTTCACCTCGAAGCGCGCGTCTTGCATGGCCTAGGCTCCTGTCTTCAAAACGAAGCTGATGATGGTAATTCTCAATTACATCGATCAAGTTCAAAGATACTATCTCGTCAGAAAGGCCCCATAATAGATAATCTGCATCGATTAGTAGTGGCGCAGTCGGGTTTTTAGCCACATAGCTATTCAGAGCCATATAAAGCTCTCTCGATGTAGTATCTGCAGTGTCTAACCCGAGCTGTCGCACTATTGAATGTGACCTCTCTAGTACGTCACCAATCAATCGGACATCGACACCTACTCGACCCGTGCTTCTTTCTAGCGCGTGCAAGCTCATCGTAAAATTAGGAGAATTATTATTTAGCAGCTTCTGTAATGCCCCCGCCATCAAACTGACTCCACTTTTATTGGCATGTCATGTAGTTTAGAATCTAAATATAAGATGCCTTCCTTGGCACCAATTTTTCTAACTACGCTTGTCGAATTTGCACTCGCAAACACAATCGAATCCCTCAGGTTAACTCCTTGCGCCCATTGGCTCAAAAATCCACTTCCAAATGCATCACCTGCACCGGTACGATCAATCACCTTAACATCTTCATACATCCCTGCAGAAACAATCTGCTTACCATCACAAGCGGCTACACCGTTTGGCCCATCACTAACTATTACCGTCGGAACAAGCTTAACTCCGCGAAGTGCTAACTCTTCCTTTGTCTCTCCATGAGTCAGCTGTTGCATCTCTTCACGGTTTACTAATAGTACATCCACATCATCGAGCAAGCTCTTTAATTTTTCAGCTTGCTTGAGTTCACCTTTGCCAGGGTTTAACATTATTTTAATCCCTTTTTTCTTTGCGGTGGTAAAAACTTTACGTAGTATCTCCATTTGTCCAGCTACACTAGAAACGTACAGCCAGTCAGCTTCTACATCATCAACATCAAAGTCTTTCTCATGATAGTGCGTACTGGCTCCGCGATAAGTCAAGATAGACCGTTCACCATTATTTGCGAGCAAAAGTACACTATAGCCGGTATTAAATCTTTTACTGTAACTAATATGGCTAGTGTCGACATTATTCTTATCTAAATCTTCTAAAACTGCTTGTCCTGCTGGGTCATACCCAATCGTACCCATAAAGACTGACCCCAGCCCTTGACGAGCGAAGGTAACAGATGCATTTGTAGCTCCTCCGCCAGTTGAAAAATTTATCTTATTAACATCTGCCTTACCGCCCATTTCAAGTTTTAGAACTTGTTCATGTAAGTTTTTGTCAGCCACAGGCTTAAACTCATCGCTATGACTTAGAAATACATCCTGCACAGCTGCGCCGATACTCAGTATTGTTGGTTTTATTGTTTTCATCATATTCATTATACCACTAATGCTTGTGCTTTTAGAACAGTTTTGGCTTAATTAAAACTATATGAGTTTCATTCACACGCGAATCACAGACCACGTACTGCCCAAAGGCGATGCACTGGAAGCGTCATGTAACTTATTCTCGAGGTTTCAAGATATACCAACTGCAGAGGCTCTTGGACACCTGTCCCTTGCCGTCAATCAGGGACACACCCTAGCCTCATTTGTCCATAAACAGCTTGTACGTAAAAACTTTATCAACGATGACTATCAACCACTACAACAAGATCGACTTAGCCTGCTGTCTATAGTTGCCATCAATATGGTGTACGCCGAGATATCCGACAACGGATTATATGTATGCTTACATGAGCCATTTAGAGGGATAGAGGTCTTAGGTGAAATTTTTACAAATGCTGAAGAACGTCAATTAATTATTAGTGAGGCCTAGTAACCTGGCTTATACTGTGGAACTCGCTTTAGAAAATCGACAATACTACTGAGCATAGTGTCGGCTGTTAGACCAAATGTCTCAAGTAACTCAGCTGGGGTGCCCGACTCTCCAAAATGATCTTGAATACCTATCCTAAATAATGGAGTTGGCATTTTTTCACTCAGAAGTTCAGACACTGCTCCGCCAAAACCACCTGCAATCTGTGCCTCCTCGGCTGTTACAGCACGGCCAGTTTTCCGAATACTGTCTAGTATCGTCGCCTCATCAAGTGGCTTAATCGTTGGTACATGTACAACTTCAGCGTGAATACCTTGTAGGTCCAACAGTCTTGCTAGCATTAAGAGCTGATATGTCATTGGACCGGTTCCCAATAAGCTAACATCACTACCTTGACGAAGCACGTATGCTTTACCGATTTCAAATGGCGAATTTTCGGTACTAAAGATTGGTGATTTTTCACGAGCCAACCGTATATAGCTTGGCTTGTTATTCTCGGCGAGTAGTAGAGTTGCTTTCTCGGCCTCGATACTATCACCAGGAGCAACTACTACCATATTTGGTAGCACTCGCATCAGGGCAATATCCTCTAGCATCTGATGAGTTGCCCCGTCTGGACCAACCGACACACCAGCGTGAGCACCGACTATTTTCACTGGCTGGTCATTCAAACATATAGTTGTACGAATTTGCTCCCAGTTACGACCTGGACTAAAGGCTGCGTAGCTGGCTGTAAACGGAATTTTACCAGCTCGAGCCATGCCACTTGCTACTGTTACAAGGTTCTGCTCAGCAACCCCTACCTCAACAAATCTATTCGGGAAAGCGTCCCTGAACAGATGCATCTGGGTACTTTCGGTCAAATCCGCGCACAAGGCGACCACTGACTGATTATTTTCACCTGCTTGTTTCAGCCCACGTCCAAATCCAGCTCGATTTGGTTCTTGCTTAACATCATCCTCTGCATAATGAGGGTTTAAACTATAGTGACTCATTCATAATCTCCTGTAATTTTACCGTCGAGGCTACGGATTTTACGCAGTGCCTTCTTAGCCTGTTCGTGATTTGGCACACCAGAGCCTACAGCACCACCATGCCAGTGATAGTCAAATTCCATAAAATCTACCCCTTTTCCTGGGATAGTGTGAGCGATTATGACACTGGGCTTATTCGTTATAGCCGTTGCCATGCCGACTGCGTCCTGGATACTTTCAATGTTATGTCCATCAATCTCCTGAACATGCCAACCAAAGCTCTCCCACTTACCACGTAAATCTTCTAACGGCATAACTTCTTCGGTGGTCCCGTCAATCTGTATATTATTCCTATCAACGAAAGCCGTAATTTGACCAAGCTTATACTTACCAGCAAACATAGCCGCTTCCCAAATATTACCCTCATTCAGTTCACCGTCACCCATAACAACATACACCATTCGGTGTGGCTGGATATCAATGTATTGTAAAGTATAAGCGATACCGGCTGCTTGGCTTAGGCCTGAGCCAAGTGGACCACTGGTATTTTCAAGTCCTGGCAATTTTACCCGCTCCGGATGCCCCTGTAAACGAC
>JAGQNA010000006.1 GCA_020428315.1 Candidatus Saccharimonadota bacterium | reverse complement strand
ATAAGGGGGTGGATATTAATGGCTAGAGCAGTAATGCTAGGCAATAATGGCTTGACTGTGGGCTTAGACGAAAAAGGTTTAGTCCATGATTTTTATTATCCATATGTTGGTCTAGAAAATCTCACCACTTCACGAATGCAACCGCACCATATAGGCGTTTGGGTTGACGGTGCATTTAGCTGGTTAGATAGTGACACATGGAAAAGGCACGTTGATTTCGAGGAATCAGCACTTATAAGTGATATCAGGCTTCGTTCAGAGTCACTACAGCTTGAGATACATCTAAAAGACTTTGTTGACTCACATCAAGATATTTTTGCTCGTAAGCTCATATTTAAGGATCTTTCGGGCAATGATCGTGAAGTTCGTGTATTTTTCCATCAAGTATTCCAGATTAGCGCCCAAGGGCGTGCAGACACAGCTATGTATGTACCAGATGGCAACTACATGCTGGATTACAAGGGTAGATGTAGCATCTTAGCGTATGCAGAAACAGAAGATGGTGAACCATTTGATCAGTATGCGGCTGGTAATGCCGGTATTGAAGACAAAGAAGGCACGTTCCGTGATGCCGAAGATGGTGAGCTCTCTATGTCTGCCGTAGAACATGGAGGAGTAGATTCAACCATTCGTGTTACATTAAAACTCCATGCAGATACTAGTCGTGCGGTACATTACTGGCTTGCCGTGGCAGACACACAAGGTCGATTAGAAGATATGCATGAGCAGATGCTAGGATTCGGGTTTAATAATCGTTTACACGCAACATATCAACACTGGCACGACTGGCTTGCATTAAGTGAAGTTAAATTGCAGAACTATGATATACGACATGCTCGGGCAGTTAAAAAATCACTCATGGTCATTAAGGCACATACTGACAAGCATGGAGGTATTATTGCATCTTGTGATTCATCTATATATAACTACGGAAGAGATTATTATAGTTACGTGTGGCCTCGAGACGGAGCCTATGTTATATGGCCACTGATAAAACTAGGTTATTCCCAGGAACCGAAAGCATTCTTTAACTTTTGCCAAAGTATCATGCACCCCGATGGGTATCTTATGCATAAATATCAGCCTGATAAAGCAATTGGGAGTACATGGCATCCGCTCGTTCATGGTCGACGTAGAGAACTCGCGATACAAGAAGATGAAACGGCAATTGTAATCTATATGCTTTCAGAATACGCTGAGCACGCGGCCGATGTAGAGTTTGTTCGTGGACTATACGAATCTTTTGTACGGCCTGCGTGTAATTTCTTGAGTAGATTTATTGATGAGCAGACTGGTTTGCCTCACGCAAGCTATGACTTATGGGAGGAAAAGTTTATCACTAGCACTTATACCACGGCCGTGACGTATGCAGCGCTAAATAAAGCCGTAGTTTTCGCAAAAACATTTGATCAAATCGAGGACGCAGATCGTTGGAGTCATGCGGCCTCTATGCTTCGGACTCACAAGGATAAATTCTTTTCTCATGAGCGTGGTGCGCTATGCAAGGGTTTCTTGTTGACTGGAGGAGGAACCAATGTAGACAATATTGTCGATGTATCTTCTTTTTACGGCGCATGGCGCTTTGGATACTCATCCGAAGAACAAATTGGCGCTACGCTTTCGTTTATTGAAAAAAATTTATTGGACGCATCCCCATCTGGAGGAAGTCCACGGTATGAAGATGACGGCTATTTTCGCTGTAAGCCGGCGTACAGAGGCAACCCTTGGTTTGTTACGACATTGTGGCTCGCCCAGTACTACGCAGAGACAGGCCAAAAAGATAAGGCGCAACACTATATTGACTGGTCTCTATCAAAAGGTTTGACCAGTGGCGTGCTAAGCGAGCAGATAAACCCAGATAACTCGAATATCGTCGGCGTCACTCCACTTGCTTGGAGTCATGCAGAACTTATCAACGGAATATTAGCTCTCAACTGAAGGTTTAGACGCTAAAGAAAAATAATTATGCACTCTACGTGCTGCTCTTGCTACTAAATTCAGTGTGCCTGTTGCTCCCGTAACAACTAGTCCAATTCCATATAGGCTATTGCTTCCTGCTTCTATGCCCAAGAGAGTCAATGCAGAGCCTCCTACCATCACTACTGTCGTAACATCCACTGCATCATCCAACTTTTCTCTGAAGTTATCAGCAGGTATTACAGTTTCGTTTGGTGCAGCAGCCATCCTAGCCCTTACGTGGTTTTACTTCGTTGCGTCCGAGATTTTTCTTAGTTTCGGTATGCATCGTGACTACGCGACATCGATTACAAAATTTCTTAAGAGCAAGCTTATCTGGAGTATTCATAGTGTTCTTCTTCGTATAGTAATTGCGTGAATTACACTGCTCACATACTAAGCCAATGATCTTTCGTTTTTCAGATTTCTTTGCCATAATTCAAATAATAGTAACAGATTAGGATTAACTTTTCAAGTAAGTTCGTGGAGCCCTGATCGAGGATTGAACTCGAGACCTCATCCTTACCATGGATGCGCTCTACCAACTGAGCTATCGCGGCATTATATAGACACAACACCGACGATTGTACCAGAATCTACGCTACTTTTCCAGGTGCTACTTCGCAAGTGGAATATTAAAGACGCTACTGCCACCAAGATATGTTGGTATTTGTATTATACTCTTCTTGCTATAACTTAGTTTCATAAAAAATAAGTAGCCTGACGGTGAAATGACGACTCTGTTATGACTCAACAAAAATTCCTGGAGTTGCGGCACATATAAGCTGCACTACCAGTAATCTTCGTAAGTATTACGGCGAGGGCTAGCAGTGAATCGCAGAGTGCGACTCAAACTGCTAGCACCCACGCCGTAAGAGTTATTGGTGGCTAACTCTCTGAAGCCAAGACGATGCGACTACTCGCTTGTACGCGTTCGCCTAACGCGGGCTCTCCTACGAGAAAAGTGACTACTTGCTTCCGCCAGGGACCACCACAGGGGCATTACCCCCAGGGAAGCAGTACAAGCCAGCCGGGACTGAAGACCCAGACTTTGCCATCTGCTCCATGATGTTCAGGCACTTGTATGCCAAAACATTGGGGTCCTTGGAGATCGAGGCGCTAATGGCCTCGTTCGCCTTTGCTTCGGCTTCGGCAGTTGCCTTCTTTTGCTCGGCAATACGGGTATTAGCCACCTCCTGCTGGTAGGCGTCGATCTTTTCCTGCGTGGTCTTGTCTAGCCGGATGAGCGGCGTAGTGACACTCAAGACCTCAACCTGCGCAGTGCCCTTGCCAAGTTCCTTGACTCGGGTGATCATGGCATCCTGCACACCCTGCGACAAGGCATCGACCTCGATGTTCTCGCCGCCCTTGACCGCAGCCAAGGGGTCGTAGCCACCATAGACCTCGTTGAGCGCACCGGTCAGCTCACGCTTGACCAGTGAGTCCTGAATGGCGTCGTTGACGTCATCTTTCTGGTTGCGGTAGTCCTGGAACAGAACGTCCGCTTCAGAGGGAATGATCCGCCAACGAATAGTCGCATCGATGCAAGCCACCGAACCGTTTCCGATTCGAATGTCGATGCACTTACCTGAATTACCAGAGCCAACATAGCTGTCAGTCTGGATTGTCCCATCCATATCGGTCACCTTTTGCCAAGGCGCCTTCACATGTAGACCGTTGGTCATGGTGCCAGTCGGACGGTTGAACGTCGTCACGACACCAACCTGCTTGGTGCCCACCATAGTGAGGGACGACATGATCAAGAAGAACATGCCGACCATGAACACTACAGCTGGGACCCAGCCTGGTAAGTAAGGTGCATCTTCCCAGATGTCGCCCTTCTGTTGGTTGCTACGAGTAGCAACCCAGACCAGAGTGCTGACCGCGGCGACAATGAACAGCAAAATCGCCAACACAAACATAAAAGGCATGTTTAAGCCCTTTCTTGTAGAGTTTGCAAACCTAGGGGATTCTAGGCTGCAGCGACACGACCAGCCACATCACGTCACTGCAACTCAGAATACCCCAAGGTTTTTAGATACATAAATTTAAGGTACGGGTCGTACCGACTTGCCTAAGAAATCATCGCTCGGGCGTACATACTTGCCAACTAAAAAGCGCCTTGACGTATCGGTACGAACAATTCGTCTCAGCAAGCGGTTGTTTATCCCGAGACGTCAAAACGCTCAGCTTGAACAACGTTGTTGTCGGTAGCTAGTAGGAGCACTGGATGTCCTGGATAGCTAGTTGGCTTTTTGACACTAACCATAGTTACACTATTCCAAATTTTTATATATTTGTCAAGTCTTTAGAATCTTTTTGCTAAAGATGTGAAAAGGTATACCGACACCCCCGTAAGAACGGGGGTGTATAAGTCAACAATAAAACAGGTGCTCTCGCACCCGTCTGTATGATTTTATTCGAATTTTGGTGCTGAGGGTAGGATTCGAACCTACGAAGGCATTTGCCGACAGATTTACAGTCTGTTGTGTTTGACCGCTTCACTACCTCAGCCCGATTCTGTTATGTAAATGGAGCCGCTTCACGGATTCGAACCGTGGACCTACTGTTTACAAAACAGTTGCTCTAACCAGCTGAGCTAAAGCGGCACAGATTCTATTTTAGCATACTTTTTGTAGACAGGAATAGTTTTAGACCTTCGCACGTCTCGGCTGATTGACTTTATGTGAGGTTCCTTGTGCTTGTTGCATTCTAGATAGGTGTTTTCGCATTTTAGCAGCTAAATCTAACTTGGTTTCAGTGCGCTCGTAGGCATCAGCTAGTAGTGTTAGCGTTTGAGGGGTTTTTTCTAGTTTCACTGCATTTTCGAGTGCAGGGATAACCTTTTTGTCGTTGCCTAACTTTTCTTGAACTTTAGCATATGCGATGTGTCTCGCAGCTAAATTATCCTCAATTTCTAGTGCTTGCTCAAAAGCCAGGGCCGCTTTTTCATAGTGCTCAGTCTCAAAGTAGATTAACCCCACATTATGTAGACTTGACGCACTTGGCTCAAGACTCTGTGCTATTTCAAAGCACTCTATAGCGTCATTGAAGGCACGTTGCTTAGCGTAAAGGATCCCTAATCGATTGTATGCGGTCGCATTGCGTTCATCGACTCGTAGAATCATAAGGAGTGCCTTTTCGGCACGTAGGTACTTTCTGTCCTTAAGTGCATCTTGGGCAATTACCCAAAGCTTGTCTAGTCGTTGTGAAAGTTTAGCTGAAAGATCTGAAGTGATTTCATCAGAGATTGTTTGTTTGTGTATTATGGTATAGAGCGCAAAAAAGGCAACAGCTGATAGTGCTAACATATGCTTAAATTATACCATAGCCTCAAGTAATTGAAGTCGTATATTGCAATTGAGCTGTATGCACCTTTGACATTCTAGGAGCCTGTGAAGTAGCTTGATGCTTTGCTTGTGCGGCCTTCTGCTGATCAATAGAATCATCTTATCTAGCAACGCTAGAACATCTGAACGATTGTTTGGTATGGTAGATATCATACTAGATCGGTATGCCACATCTCCTTCGAGTAGCATTTTGGCTGTTACCGTAGATTGGATGGTATTATCTCGATAGGACTTGTCCGAGATGCATCTATTAAGCTCTGCAGGTAGGCCTGAGGCGATAAATGCTAGTTGCTGGCGCTCTGTATCAGATAGCTCAACAGCTGCATCGAGAACCTTATTTGTTTGCTGAGATGTACAATTTTGAATAAAGATATGCTGCAGACGAGATTTTACTGTTGCGATCAGTCTCTCAGGGTTATGACTAGTCAGCACGAAAGATACAAAATCACTTGGCTCTTCGAGTAGCTTTAGCAAGCTATTCTGGGCAGGTATTGTCATTTTATCTGCGTCATCTATGATGACATAGCGACGGGCATTGTTCTTTGTACTTAATCGGGAATATAGGCTTCGTATAGTGGCGATATCAATCTGTGGCATCGAGCTATTTTGGGTAGCAAGCGTGGGCCTTATTGTGATTGAAGGATGTCCATCTATTATATGAGATGCAATCGTGTATAGTCCAACGCCCGTATTCCCAGTCAAGAGTAACGCCTGGCTAGGACTGGCAAGGAGTTTATTGATCGTATCTGATTGTGCTGGGTTGATAATTAAGTTCATAGCCCCAGCACCTTCTCAAAGGATGTCGGTGCTTGTGACGTAAAGGTCTTCTTCGTGCCATTTGGTAGCGTAAGGGACAATTGGTATGAGTGAAGATATAGGCGCGCATCAGACTTCCCATATAACGGATCGCCGAGTATGGGGTGGCTTATATGTGCAAGATGTACACGGAGCTGGTGAGTTCTACCGGTAGCTGGATGTAGCTCTAAAAGTGTTGTGTCTTTTCCGAACTTTACTACTTCGTAGCGAGTTTGAGCATCCTTACCCGATGCCCCTACCCTAAAAGTAGCTGGGGCCTTTGGATTTCTCTCGATTGGCAAGTCAATGATTGCTTTATCTGGAGTAACCATACCGGACACAACTGCTAAGTATGTTTTTTTTGCTGTTCTGTTTTCGAATTGCTTCTGTAATAATTTCAGTGCAGCTGGATGCTTAGCACATATCATGACACCACTAGTTGCTCTATCTAACCGATGTACGATACCCGCCCTATCACCAGTCATGTTGTGTATGCGACGGCGGAGCCAGGTCGCAACAGTAGCTTCAGGCTGGAGCCTGCCTTTAGTGTGAGTAAGCACACCGGTTGGCTTGTCTATAGCGACACAATCTCCATCTTCATATATAATGGGAAGCTCGATATCTGGGATTATATCTAGTATCGACTTATCGTAATCCACTTCTAGCTCATCATAAGGCCACAGCTTATACCCTGGTTTATCGATGACTTCACCGTTAACTGCTACTTTTCCGTTTTGTATTAATTTCGTACCAAACGAACGACTTAGTTCTGGTATCTCATGAATCAGGCGTAGATCTAGGCGTATCCGCTTAGGAGTATCCTCGAGATTGGTAGGCTCATCCATCAACGCAGCCCGATAGCTTTTTGTACACGACATAGCGTATTATTGGCAATCCTGTTCATGCTTACCTCACTAGATGTGAGCTTAGATATCACCTGCTGGTCATCAACCCTAGCTAAACTTGTTTGGAACTTGTCTAAAAAGTCTTCGACTTGTTTAGCTACAGCTCGTTTAAAGTCACCGTAGCTATCTAACCCTTCAAACCGTGCAACTGTAGCATCCAGGGGCTCTCCGCGGAGTAGTGCATGAATTTCAAGTAAATTACTGATGCCAGGCTGGTTTATTTTGTCATTGCTTACCCTTGTGAGGCTGTCTGTTGTAGCATTCATTATTTTTTTTGCGGCAGTTACTGGATTATCTCCAAGAAAGATAATGCCCTTAGCGCTGTCGTCACTTTTGCTCATTTTCTTTGAGGGGTTTGCTAGATCCTTTATTCGAAGACCCTGGTCTTTACCGAAAAATGAATGTTGCTCTTTGACGGCTTTTGGAATCGTGAATAGATTACCAAACTGGCTGTTCATTCGGCTAGCAATATTACGAGTAAACTCAAGATGCTGCGACTGATCGTCGCCTACAGGAACGTAACTTGTGTCATATAGCAATATATCTGATGCCATCAGCACCGGATAGTCGAATAAGCCTACACTAACACGGTCGTTATCTAGCTTCTTGGATTTGTCTTTAAATTGTGTCATTCGACTCATCTCGCCGAATCCTGTGAAGCTATTCAGGATGACTGCTAACTCACTGTGGGCCGGCACAAAGCTTTGGCGATAGATATGAATATTATCATCGTCTAAAGGTAACCCAGCCGCTACGAATAGCCGAGCAGTCTGAATAATCTGCTCCTTCAATGTATTATGGTCAATCGGCGTAGTAAAGCTATGCAGATCGGGAATGAACAGGTTTATCTGAAATTCATCAGCTTTTTTCTTGGCCATATCTATAGTTGGCAACATGGCACCAAAGTAGTTGCCGATATGAAGATCATTATTAGCACGAATCCCTGTGAGTATAACTTGCTTTACCATATATATGCTCTTATTATACAATAATCCGTAAGTGATATGAAGCCAGAATTACCTGACAAGAGACATTACCATCCCAATCGAGGCACTTATAAACAGTAAACTAACGATAGAATAATACATAGTTCCCCAAACTCCACGATGCCAACCAACTAACCGAACATGATACAGTAGAGTCGATAGCAATATAATGGTTCCGGCGATTATTAAATTCGATACTAAGGTTATAACCCCACTCAAGACTAATATGCAAGCCAGATTGAACATGACTATAAGGCTCAACATGTTATTTCTTGATAATTTAGTCTTAAGAACTAGCATCGAGCGACCAAGCAGAATCTGGGCAACCCCAAGGACTAATACAATAAATGCGATCGACCACATCGCATGTCTACTTGGGAGATTGGCCAGGAATGCAGATAGACCTCCACCAATCGAAATAGCCAATAAGCCAATCAAGTACGAGGCATTGGCGTATTCACCATCATAAGACATTGACTTAACCATACATAATAATTATCTGTCAGTAAACGGCAATTTGCAACTAATCTAATAAGACACTCTCGACGATTAGAGTGTCTTATTAGATTTTCGGACTAAAAAGTGTATAGCAAACACTATCGCTTTGAGTATTGCTCACGCTTACGAGCGCTACGAAGTCCGTATTTCTTGCGTTCTTTCTCACGTGGATCTCTCTTTAGAAGGTCTGCTTTCTTAAGCGTTCCACGTAAATCACTATGTTCGACTGTTAGCGCCTTCGCAATTGCTAGTTTAATTGCATCAACCTGACCGCTAAGACCTCCACCACTTACTTTAATGGTAATGTCAAAATCTTTTTGCTTGCCTACCAGTGCTAATGGATCGGTTAGTTCCGCTAGTAACGTCTTGTTATCGTCAAAATACTTAGAAGCTGGCAAGTCATTAATTGTTAACGTTCCTTTACCTTTGTATAGTCTAGCCCGTGCGGTTGCACTTTTTCGCCTACCGAGGCCGTATGAGTATTTCGGTGTTGCCATTTTATTTAACCTCTACTTTCTCTGGTTTTTGTGCCGCGTGCTGGTGCTCTTCGCCAGTATAGACCTTTAGCCGCTGCATACGATCAGCTAGTAGTTTATTCTTAGGGAGCATGCCTTTTACCGCTAGTTCGATGATTGCCTCGGGTTTTTTGCTTCGCATTTCTTCAAGGCGAGCCTCGCGAATCCCACCAGGGAAACCGCTATGTCGATAGTACATCTTTTGAAGCTCTTTATCTCCTGTTACAGGAACTTTGTCTGCATTGATCACTACAACGTAGTCGCCTCCGTCCATATGAGGAGTATAAGTAGGCTTGTACTTACCGATAAGGTATTTAGCAATTTCAGTCGACAGTCGACCCAACACCGCGTCGGCGGCATCTATGAGGATCCAGCGCCTGGATATTTCAGATGGCTTTTGAGAGTAAGTCTTCATTATTTCGTCCCCTTAGCGGTTGCTGTTTTCTCTGGTTCTATTGCTTTTGGCTGTTCTTTTAGCTCATCAACAAATCTGATACTAGCAAGCTGCGCCGCATCGCCTGTTCGAATCCGAGTTCGCTTTACTCTGACATGACCAGAATTTCTGCTAGTTAGTTGAGGTGCAATCTCATCAACAAGCTTAAATGCTGCAGCTTGAGTACTGAGACTAGCAATTACTGCACGGCGACTAGCAAGATCTCCTCGCTTTGCTTTTGTAATTAGTTTTTCAATATAGCGCGATAATTCCTTTGCCTTAGGCAGGGTAGTTTCTATCTCGCCATAAATAACTAGGCTCGTCGCCAGACCTTTTATCAGCGCCCTTCGCTGGTCGCGTTCACGTCCAAACTTTCGTCCTTTATATCCGTGTCTATGCATTTAGAACTCCAATTCAGTCAGTTTATCTTTAACTTCATCGAGTGCCTTTGATCCAAAACCCTTGAGTTCACGTAGATCTTGCTCAGAAAGTGTAACTAAATCGTGCACAGTGCGTATCTCATTGTTGACGAGTGCGTTTGCAGTTCTGGCACTAAGATTAAGATCTTCTATTGAGGTATTTAGTTGGTCCGAATCATCTTCGGCCTCAGCTCCAGGAGTTGGGGCAGATTCAACTGTTGTGCTACCGGCAAGACTAGTGTATTGGTTTACTAAGATTGCGGCCGCTTCTTCAAAAGCTTCGCGTGGCGTAACAGTACCGTCGGTTTCGATGTATAGACTAAGCTTATCTAGGTTTGTATTACCGCCAACTCGGGTACTGTCTACCTTATACCTGGCACGTAGCACTGGAGTAAAAATTGCATCAAGCGCTATCATATCACTATGTGCTCGAGACTCACTACTCTCTTCGATGGTTCTGTAACCTCTACCGTTTTCGGCAATCAGGTCTATTACTACAGATGACTTTGGATCGTCGACTGTTGCTATTACTTGTGTTGGATTGACTACTTCTACGTCAGCAGTAGTCTTAATATCAGCTGCTGTAACAGTACCTGCACCTTTCTTTTCAAGTCTAAGTTCGACAGGTTGATCGGTATGAACACGCAAACTAACCTTTTTAAGGTTTAGCATAATGTCAACGACATCCTCTTTAATACCTTTAACAGTGGTAAATTCGTGAGTTGCGCCTTCGATGCGAAACGCTACGATTGCACCACCACGTATACTTGATTTAAGGACGCGTCGAATACTATTACCTAGAGTATTTCCGTAGCCACCATGCAAGGGCTCGATAGTAAATGTTGCACTGGTTGATGAATGATCATCAACATTCGCAAGTGCGGGATTTGAAATTGCTTTTGTCATGATTCGTCTCCTTGGCTTAGCGTGAGTAATACTCAACGATTAATTGTTCATTTATATCTGATTCTGCTTCCTCGCGCTTTGGCAGGCTAGTTACAACGATTTTAAGCTTTGCGGTATCAGCCTTTAGCCAGCTAAGAGGTGACTGAACTGAATTTCCGACGACGTCGCTAATATGCGTAAAATAGCCATTCCTTGCACTCTTTGGACGAACAGTAATTTCATCACCAGGCTTAAGCCTGATTGATGGTATATCGACACGCTTACCATTTAATAGAAAATTTCCGTGACTAACGAGCTGCCTTGCTCCACGGCGACTAACAGCAAAACCTGCTCGGTATACGGCGTTGTCGATTCGAAGTTCAAGCAACTGCAGTAGATTTTCACCAGCCAGACCTTGTCGCCTTGTAGCCTCGGTCATTAGCCGAGCGAACTGTTTTTCAAGTAGTCCATATAGTCGACGTACCTTCTGCTTTTCTCGAAGTTGAGTTAAGTACAGGCTAGGTTTTCGTGTGCGAGTGCCAGGTGCTTGGCCTGGTGCAGCAGACTTCTTGATTAAAATCTTATGAGCTTTTGGGTGCAGTGCGTAACCTTCGCGACGCGACTGCTTAACTATTGGGCTTCTATCTCGTGCCATTCTAGACTCTCCTCTGCTTCTTTGCGCGAGTTCCACCGTGTGGCACGCTAGTTACATCGCTTATAGATTCAATTTGTATATCGAAGCCACTTACTGCACGTACTGCAGAGTCACGACCCAGGCCTACACCCTTAACAAAAACCTCAACGCTTTTCATGTTATGTAAAGTCTTGGCCAATTCTGCAGCCTTTTCAGCTGCTACCTGAGATGCGTAAGCCGTACCCTTTTTGCTGCCACGAAAGCCACATGCTCCAGCACTTGAAGCACAAAGAACAGCGCCTTTTTTATCGGTGAAGGTGATAATCGTATTGTTAAAAGTAGCTTGTACATGCATCTGGCCAGCAGGAACAGATCTACGTTGCTTCTTGCGAGACACCTTTTTAGTTGTAGCTTCAGACTCTGCTGGAGCTTGTGTTGTTTTCACATCAGACATTTGATACTCCTTATTAAGTCTTACTTGCTGCTTTCTTCTGTGTACCGCCGACCGCTACCGCTTTACCTTTTCGAGTACGGGCATTTGTGCGAGTTCGTTGACCGTTTACTGGAAGACCAGCCTTATGGCGTAGCCCACGGTATGATCCGGTATCTTTTAAACGTTTAATATTGTTTGTAACGAGACGTTGGAGATCGCCTTCGGTCGTATAGTCCTTATCGACTATTTCACGAATGCGCTGTTCTTCAGCCTCGGTGAGATCTTTCACCCGAGTGGTCGGCTCAACTTTTGCCGCCGCAAGGATGTCTCGAGAGTGCTTACTGCCTATACCATATACGTAGGTAAGTGCAATATGTACTTGTTTTTCTGATGGGATGGTCACCCCAGAAATTCGAGTCATGCTTAACCCTGCCTTTGCTTATTCTTAGGTTTTTTCTTGTTGATGACACGTAGACGACCCTTACGGCGGACTAATTGATCATCAGGGCTAATCTTTTTTACGCTAGCACGAACTTTCATGATGGTAAAACCCTTCCTAAGTTAGTTTAATATAAATTGACTATGCAGCTGTATGCTGTCTTTCGTCTCGTAAGCGAAAAGTAATTCGACCCTTAGTGAGATCATAAGGAGTCATTTCTACTTCCACTCTGTCGCCCGGTACTAGTCGAATATAAAACTTTCGCATCTTACCGCTAATATGGGCGATAATACTATGGCCGTTCTCGAGCTCAACTTTGAATTGAGTATTTGGCAGCGCTTCGACTACCTTCCCCTGCATCTTGATGACCTCTTTTTGACTTGCCATAAATTACAATAATTAATTATACACCATTAGGTAATACAGTACAAGTTATTAAATTGTTTTGACCCAATAGCGTTTCTTACTTTTAGTCAGACCTTCGTTAGGCGTGATGTTCTCCAGTTTGCCACCGACCTTTTTTATCACTGATTCTGAGTCAAGATTATCAATATCGCAGGTTATTAGTACCTTGTCGATTCCCAGTAGCTTAGCTTTTTTCAGACAAAGCCTTAATGCCTTAGTTGCGTATCCTTTTTTTCGGGCACGAGGGGCAATACTATATCCGATGTGACCACCACTTTGATATAGATATTGCGTTAACGAATGACGGAGCTGTATGAATCCGACTACATGCTTTTTGCCTTCGTCCATAACTAGATACTGCGTACTACGGACTCTTCCAGCAGGTTGGTTTATATTATTGTTTGACTGGCAGTGTAGTAGCCATTCCTTGAAGTTAGTGAAGTCCTGAATCTCGCCTGAGCCTGGTATATGCATATCGGCGCCTGAGTCCATAAAATCTTGACGACAAGCCATTGTGGCAACCTCATGTTTTTGCATTGGCACGACTATTGATATTGCTACTTCTTCCATCCCCTACTCCGCACCCGTATAGACGGCTCGAACTAATACTCGCTTATCATATTGCCCTATCTTTGGAATATACTTTCCAGTACAAGTGATAAGGCCTAGTCCTTCTTTATCCGATGTGTACGGGGTAAGTATGCGCTTCATGCCTGATTTATTCGCCTCGGTTAGACTTTCAGTTTTATTTTCGACAACCTTGTAATTAATAATCTTTCCGTCACCTCGCTCAATCTTGATAGTTGATCCGTTTGATAGTTCGTATAATTTTACGAATATCCCCTGCATTGAATCACCACCGCTATGCGCATCAATTAACACTACACCGTTACCACTACCTGGTTTTGAGCTTTGATTGAACCAGGCAGTGTCATTTATGTTTCTCGGGGCATCCATCGATCCGTCACTAGATAAGCCGACCGAAAATACCCTAACCTTCTCGATTTTTAGTTGTGGGATAGATATGAAACGGGGTTCGGTTGGACCAACTTGATGCGCGGCTCTTTGTGAGTCTGAAACAGGTGTTACATCTTGTGTTGAGTTGGATGCTATAAGATTACTCATCACACTAATGGGTGGCTTAACGCCAGTACTGTAGTATTGCCACCACCACCAGCCAAATAGCATACATAGCCCGAGAATAACTAAGCTGACTACTGTAAGTATTGGCTTGATAGTCCGTGAAGATTTATCAGCTGATATTTTTAAGCCAGACATGGTGATTATTTATAGTCGTCGTAGGTTACCATGAGGGCACGTGAATTGATTTGGCGTAATGCTTCTAGTGCCACAGATACGACAATGAGGATACCTGTTCCGCCGATCGCTAAATTGCCACTAGAGTCTTGGATTCCAGCGATGTTATATAGCAGATATTCTGCCACAAAGGGTAATATTGCAACCAAGCCTAATATGATTGATCCAAACAGAATCAACCTATTCATCGTACTCGCAAGGTACTTTTCGGTCTGATCACCTGGACGGATACCTTCAATAAAGCCGCCTTGTTTCTGCAAGTTTTCGGCGATTTCGTTACTGTTGAAAACAATTCCGGTATAGAAATATGTAAATAGTATTACTAATACAAAGTAAGCGATTGGGTAAATGAATGCTTCCCATGTCTGACCTGTAAATTGCCCCGGATTTGGAGTTGCAAACCAAGTAACTAACTTACCTGCGATATCGGCATAGGCTTGATTTCCAGTTGCTTTTAGCACCTGGCCGATGAAGGCTGGGAGGCTCAAGAAAGCTACAGCAAAGATTATTGGGATAACACCGGCAGCAACCATCTTGATAGGTAATATACTCTTTACACCTCCATAGCTTGAATTTCCCTGCACTCTCTTGGCGTAGTTTATGGTGATCACGCGCTGTGCCTCATTTATTTTGACTAGGAAGTACAGTACCGCTAACGAGACTAGGCCTACTACTATGAATGCCCAAAAGGGCACCGGATTCACTGGGAGCGTGAACCACCCGAAGACGTTTAGTGAACCATTTTGCGTATTAAATAGACTGCTTACAAAGAACTGGCCAAACTGTGGCAATTGGCTAACGATACCCGCAAAGATTAGCAAGCTAAGACCGTTCCCGACGCCTTGTTCTGTGATAATTTCGCCGAGCCACATTAGGAGCATCGAACCAGTGGTCATTGCCCCTACTGCGAGTATCCATTCGAAAATAGTCGGATCAGACAGGACCGTGCTGTTACCGGCTAGGACAGACTGACGTAATATATAGATAAATGCAATCGACTGTACAATCGCAAGAGGTAGAGTAATAATACGTGTCCATTGTTGAATCTTGCGTCGACCCGATTCACCATCCTTGTGAAGTTCTTCTAGCTTTGGTACGGCTTTAGTTAGCAACTGGGTAATAATACTTGCTGTAATAAATGGGCTTAAGCCTGCGAGTACTATTGAGAACTGCGCCAACGCGCCACCGGACAGCAGGTTAAGGAAACCGCCAAAGTCAGTCCCGCTAACTACACTGTTTACTACCTCACGAAGCTGTGTTGGGTCAGCAAGTGGAACTGGAATGTGAGCTAAAAATCTATAAACTACAACTAGCCCGAGTAGGACCAGCAGGCGTTTACGCATATCAGTATTCTTCAGTGATTTACCTATTGTTTTCCAGTTCATATCCCTCTATCTTCATTTCTGCGCGAATTTAACGCAAAGTAATTGGTATAATTATACACTTATAATCTGCCACCGTCTAGTGAGTATTTAACTAAAAAAATCTCTCTGAGATAGAGAGATTTTTAGACGGTATAAGCTATTTATCAGCTTCAGCACTAGCCTTTGCAGACTTTGGAAGAGGAGTAGGTACTTTCTCAAAACTGCCGCCAGCCTTTACTAGAGCTGCCTGTACAGATTTGCTTGCCCCTTGAGTCTTTAGGTGGATGGCTTTATTCAATTCGCCACGCATTATCACCTTAACCGCATGAAATGGTGTTGCAATCAAGCCTACTTCGAACAGAGTAAAGTTATCTGCGTCTTTCTGAAGATCTGTCAGTCGATCAAGATAGACAACTTGTGCCGGAACACGCTTACTTTTGAAGCCTCGATTTTTAGGTATAGCCTGAACGAGTGCTCGTTGACCACCCTGAAAACTAGCCCGTAATTTTTTGCCAGTTCGAGACCCTTGTCCCTTTGTACCACGGCCGGCTGTTTTGCCGCCGCCAGCAGAAATACCTCGACCAACACGCTTTTTTGACTTGTTTGCCTGGGCATTTAGTTCATTGTATTTCATTATTTACTCTCCTTTTGACTAGAAGATGTACTTTTTGATGCAGTCAACCACTTATCTTTAGGCACGAGACTTCGTAATGCCTCAATTGTTGCATAAGCGATGTTTACTTTGTTGGTGCTACCGAGACTTTTTGATAGTAGATTGCTAATGCTCGTTACGCCGATAACCTGGCGAACAACGCCTCCAGCAATTACTCCGGTACCAGGGGCAGCTGGCTTGATTAATACCCTAGCCCCACTTAGCTTAACCTCAGCGTCATGAGGAATCGTACTATTAGTAATTGGGACTGTAATCATGTTTTTCTTAGCAACTTCCGTAGCCTTAGCAACTGCTGTTTGAACATCAAGGCCTTTTGAAACTCCGACACCGACCTTATTCTTACGATCACCAACTACAACTAGTGCCTTAAATCGGAATCTCCGACCACCCTTTACTACACGAGCAACTCGATCGATATTTATAACAACCTCTTCAAACTGCTTTGGCTCATCGGTACGCGGAGCGTTTCGACGATCATCTCGTCGGGAACCACGTTGGCGAGTAGGCTTTTCGTTAGTAACAGAGGTAGTAGCTGTAGATTTTGTTTCTTCAGCCATAGTTAAAACTCCAATCCTTCTTTACGAGCAGCATCGGCTAAAGCTTTCAATCGGCCTGCGTATTTGCGTCCATTGCGGTCGAAGACTACTCTTGATATTTTATTCTTTTTTGCCAGCTTACCAATTTCGCTTCCAATGCTACTCGCCTTCTCACTGATAGTACCCGTAAGTTTACTGCCTACTGTCGTAGCGCTTACCAGGGTAGTGCTAGTGATATCATCTATTATCTGTACGCTAACGTGCATATTACTGATAGTGACACTAAGACGTGGCTTGTCAGACGTACCTGACACTTTTGAGCGTACACGATTTTTTCGTAATTGCTTATTGCTTAGACTCGCCATTATTTACCTGTCTTTCCTGCTTTGCGTAGAATCTGTTCATCTACGTATTTTATCCCCTTACCTTTATAAGGTTCTGGTTTTTTCAGAGCACGTATTTCCGCTGCGACTTGACCGACTTGCTGTTTGTCTATGCCTGCAACCGTAATCTCCATTTTATTTGTTGAAATCTGTACCCCGGCCGGAGCCTTATACTTTACAGGATGTGAGAAGCCTAGGCTCATTTCCAAGTCGCTGCCAGACATGGCGACGCGAAAACCAACACCGTTTACTTCAAGTTTCTTTTCAAAGCCTTTAGTTACACCGTCTACTGCGTTTTTAAGCAGGGAACGTTGCAAGCCATGCTGTGATTTCGCAATCCGCTCGTCGTTCTTACGCGTGACTATTGCTACTGCTCCATCAACAGATACAGTGACATCGCTAAGGTGAGGTACAGTTAATTTACCTTTTGAACCTTCTACGGCTACCGCATCTGTATCGACTGTTATTGTCACACCTGAGGGTATTTCAATTGGTAGTTTTCCAATTCGACTCATGCTTACCTTTCGTTAAAGCAAGCAAAAATTTGTATTCTTGGCTGACATACCTTAGTATGAGCGCAAAATCCACAGATTTTACTCGCAATTAATAATAAAACCATATTACCATTTAATACTTAACAATACAAGACACGTACTGACACCAATGGGGTACGTAAAGAGCTGTAGTTATTTACGGTACTGTATCACTTGATTATTTTAAAGTACTATTGTATAATAGGTACTATTATGAATATGGCTCCTCGACCTGGCTTAGACGAGTATACCTATA
This sequence comes from Candidatus Saccharimonadota bacterium, assembly GCA_020428315.1. GTDB lineage: Bacteria > Patescibacteriota > Saccharimonadia > Saccharimonadales > Saccharimonadaceae > JAGQNA01. The sequence goes on along the minus strand of JAGQNA010000006.1, from coordinate 32,404 downwards.
ATGATTCATCCAGAATAGCTAGTGTACTAGAAATATTTACTGGCACGGTTCCTACTCAAGGTGAAAACTTAGATCCTTCGCTTCTTGAAACCATAAAAGATGGCTCATGCAAGCTCAACAAGCACTCTGCCCCAACTGTATATGAAACAGTTACAGATGCTAGACGTAAATTTTACGGCGAAATACTTGGCTGGGAGGATGAGAGCCATGTCTGTCATAAGTCATATAAGAAATTTCTTGCTAAACACTCCCGCTTGATTCCTATCGATACATTCATCAATGCACAAATGGAATTAGCCAGACATGGGATTGACGGTAAGTCGACGTTTTCAAGATCCCATATCGTGATCGATCAAACTGCAGATAGTATTAGAGAACACATACGCAATTTTAGTAAGTATGGGCTTGATAGCGCTAGGATCATAAATGCTTGCCCTCCTATTTTATGTCTAACTAGCGATAATATCGATGATAAGTGGAATAACCTAGTGAAAGCTGGGCTCGACCCAGTTGATGCTGTCAGTAGACACCCAAAGACCCTGTACCTATCTTCGGCTACTGTCACCAAGAAGCTTGCCGCATTTAAAAAATTAGGCTTTGACGAAGTGCAACTAGTATCAACATGCCCACCGATTCTAAGCCGTTCAGTCGATGTTATATCATTAAAGCTTGCCCTACTCAAAGAGTATGGTGCGATTGAACAAGTAGACGACCTAGGTTGTCTAGATGAAAGACAAATTGGCAATTTTTGTGCTTTACCGATTGACAGCCTAATAGCATACCTTACAGCAGTGAAGCCCGACCCTAGTATCGTTACGACAAGTCTGCGAGTTGCACGCTCTAGATTGAATGCTAGGAAGATTCGGGATTCTCGAGAACGTGAAGACTACTTAACGGCTAATATAACCGAGGTCTATAATACCCTAGGTAGACATGCGGTTAACTATATAGGAAATACACCTACTTATTAAGGATAGATAATAGTTTATATGAATAGACCTCCCTGTAGTCGGGAGATCTATTCGATTTTATTTATAGCTGCTAGGCTAGTAAATTTTTAGTAACAATTCGCCACCGAGTTTGCCTTTGACGGCCTCGCCACCAGTCATAACGCCTTTTGAAGTACTGACCAATACGATACCTCGTCCGCTCTTGACTCGCGGTATATCAACTGCTGAGCTGTACATCCGCCGGCCAGGCTTACTCATACGAGTGAGTTCAGTGAAGGCAACGTTCTCACCGGCCTTATTGATAGTGACTATTAGTGTACCTCGTGGCTTGCCGGCCTCTTCTCGAACATCGGCAAGATAGCCATTTTTCTTGAGCTGCTCTGCAACTACTCTTTTAATTTTGCTAGTTGGCACCTGTATTTCAGACTTACCAACGGCAGCTGCGTTACGAATCCTAGTAAGGAGATCAGCTATTGGGTCTGTAGATTGTAAACTCATACTCTTTCTCCTTTCTTTACCAGCTACTCTTTTTAACGCCCGGGATATCACCTTTTGAGGCTAGTTCACGGAAATTTATTCGATTTAAACCAAATTTACGCATATAACCCCGAGGCCGACCGTGTAAAACGTCGCGGTTCTTCCAGCGAGTAGGACTAGAGTTCTTAGGTAGTTTTTGTAGCCCCTCTTGGTCGCCAAGCTCCTTAAGGTTTGCTCGCTTTGCAGCATACTTAGTAATCATCTTTTTTCGCTTTTCATCTCGAGCTATCATTGATTTTTTAGCCATCTACTTCACTCCCTTCTTCTCAAACGGTACGCCGAATTTTTCAAGTAACGCACGGCTATGTTCAGTGCTGTCATTTTTGATAACAAAAGTAACTTGTAGTCCGTGTGCTACTTGAGTTTCCTCAAAAGTAAGCTCAGGAAAGATAGACTGCTCAGTAATGCCTAGGCTGTAGTTGCCACTTTTATCAAAAGCTTTTACTTTGACCCCATGGAAGTCCCGGACGCGCGGAAGTGATATGTTGACGAGTCGGTCAAGAAATTCGTACATTCTGGCCCCACGAAGAGTTACGAGGTGACCAATCGGTGCACCCATACCTGCTCGAATCTTGAAAGTAGCGATCGATTTTTTGGCTAGCCGAGACGTTGATGCTTGTCCAGTTACTTTTGTGATTGTATTTTTAACCACTTCTTGGTGTCGTTTGTCTTCTTTGCTCTTGCCAGTTCCTGCGCTTACTACAATCTTTTCAAGCTTTGGTACTTGATGAATATTTGCCAAATTTAGTTCGGCTTGTAGTTCCTTCTTGTAAGTACTCTCGTACAAGGCTTTCAAGCGAGGAGCTGAGCTAAGGACAGTTGCTTTTTTTGTAGCTGTAGCCATTACTTAATCTCCTTATTTTTTAATGCTCGTGCAACTCTAGTCTTGGTGCCGTCGTCTTTCTTTATGACTCCAACGCGGCTAGTCTTAAGGGCTTTCTCATCGACTACGAGCGCAATCTTTGATATATCAATACCGACATGTATTTCCTTTTTACCGCCTCGGGGGTTTTGCTGACTAGGTCGAATATGCCTAGTCTTAACACCTAATCCTTCTATTAGAACGGTGCTTTTCTTTGTATTAACAGCCAGCACCTTGCCTGTAGCACCTTTTTTACTGCCAGTGATTACTTTAACAATATCGTTTTTTCTAATTTTGGCCATACTATAAAACCTCCGGGGCTAGGCTGATAATTTTTGCATAACCGAGGTCGCGCAACTCCCTTGGTACTGGTCCAAATACGCGAGTAGCTTTAGGGAGTTTATCATCACCAATCATGACAACGGCATTATCATCGAAGCAAATCGTACTACCATCCTTCCGGTGAATTTGATTACGGGTGCGTACGACTACTGCCTTCTGGACCGTTTTCTTTTTAACATTACCGTTTGGTAGAGCCTGCTTTACGGTGCAAACGATAATATCGCCGACTCTAGCATACCGTCTACCAGAACCACCGAGCACCTTGATGCATAATACCTCTTTAGCGCCACTATTGTCAGTAACTTTCAATCTTGATTCTTGCTGTATCATGACAGGTCACCTTTCTCGTTGAGGTCAGTACCTGTCACATTATCTTTTAACTCTATAGAGCCTTTAGATCTCTCATCGATTGACAGTAATGTAAAGCTCTTAGTCTTTGAGACTGGTCGTACTGGTGTAATAGTAACCTTGTCGCCAAGATTTGCTTTGTTATCAACATCGTGTGCCTGATATTTGCGATTAACCGTGTATTGTTTTTTGTAAACCGGGTGCGTTTCACGGTTAGTGACGGTCACGGTAATGGTCTTGTCGCGTGTATTAGATGTAACGATGCCTGTAAGTGTTTTCGACATTACTTATTCTCCTTTGCTTTAAGACTCATTTGAGTCTTTATACGAGCTACTTGCTTCCGGTAGCCACTAACCACACGTGGGTTAACCAGTTCGCCTGCTCGATGAGACTTTTTAGCCTCTAGCAGGTCACTCTGAATGTCTAAGAGCTGCTCTTCAAGGCTTTTAGTCTCTGTTTTTGGGGTTGTCTTGGTGGCTTTCGAACTCGCCATTACGCTACCTCCCTGGTGATAAACTTTGTTTTGACCGGAAGCTTATGTCCAGCTAGGCGCATTGCCTCACGAGCAACATCTTCCGGAACACCCTTCATCTCAAACATAACTGTGCCTGCCTTTACTTTCGCTGCGAAGTATTCAGGATTTCCTTTGCCGCTGCCCATTTTTACGTCTTGCGGCTTTTTTGTCACAGGAGTATGAGGGAATATGCGGATCCAGATTTTACCGCCACGCTTGATATAGCGTGTCATAGCTTGTCGAGCGGCTTCAATCTGTCGACTAGTAACTCTTTCGTTGCTCTGGGCTTGTAAACCAAAGTCACCAAATGCAATGTAATTACCGCGAGTTGCTACGCCGTCATTTTTGCCTATGCGGACTTTTCTGTACTTTGTTTTTTTAGGTAGTAGCATTTACTCGCTCCTTTCACCTTTATTTATCCATACTTTTACGCCAACGATGCCAGCTCCGTTAGGCATTGTTGCTCGTTCAGTGTGAAAGTCGATATCATTTCGGAGAGTATGCAGCGATACAGACCCTTCGCTGATCTTTTCTCGACGTGCCATCTCGGCATTGTTCAATCGTCCGGAGACTTCAATACGAATTCCCTTGGCACCTGCGTTCATTGTATTCTGTGCAGCCATCTTGGTGGCTCTGCGAAAATTAATTCGATGCTCTAGCTGTCGCGCTATATTTTCAGCCACTAGCTTGGCGGATAGCTCTGGTCGCTTGACTTCCTCAATATTAATCCGAACAGGTGATTTAACGATTTTCTCGATAAACTTCTTAAGCTCTGTGACACCTGCACCCCCCTTACCTATCACAACGCCTGCTTTAGCGGTGTGAATAGTTACAGTTGTCATATTTGCGCTTCGTTCTATTTCAATACGACTGATTGTAGGTCTAGAGTTATATCTTTTCTCGATTAAGTCTCTGATTTTTACGTCTTCAGCTAGCCACTTGGCAAAGTCTTTTTTACCTGCGAACCAGCGTGAATTCCAGTTCTTATGAACTTGCAAGCGGAAGCTAATTGGGTTTACTTTCTGACCCATAATTATGCCTCCTTTTCTTTCTTAGCTGCTGGCTTCTTCGTTGCAGCTGGTTTTTTCTTAGGTTTTTCGACTCCTGTAACGACTACAAGAATATTGCTAGTAATCTTCTGAAACGGGAGCGCCATACCTCTCATATGCGGCTTAAAGCGCTTCATTCGCTTGCCAGTTGTAACACTTAGGGTAGTTATTCTCAGAGAGTTTGTATCAAGGCCATGATTGTTGACAGCATTGGCTTGAGCACTAGCAATCGCTTTCTTGATTGGTAACGCACTTTTTCGTGGTACATGTTCCAGTATGACTAGTGCATCGGCAACAGATCGATTTCGGACCAGACTAGCAACTATGCTGACCTTCCGCGGTGCGATATCAACGCCCTTTGCGTACGACTTTACAGTAAATTCATTAGCCATTATTTCTGCTTCCCTCCGTGTTTGCGGAATTTCCTAGTAGGACTAAACTCACCAAGCTTATGCCCTACCATGTTCTCAGATACGTATACTGGAACGTGAACCTTACCGTTATGAACACCGAATGTATACCCTACCATCTCGGGAGTTACAGTACTAGCCCGGGCCCATGTCTTAATAACGGTGCGGTCGTCTTTAGTCAACTTTGCTACCTTAGCAGCAAGCTTTGCGTCGACGAACGGTCCCTTTTTAAGTGATCGACTCATAGTTTACCTCTTCCTCTTCGCGTCATGACGTGACTTAATAATCATCTTATTTGAGTATTTACGGCGACGTGTACGATAACCAAGAGTCAGCTGACCCCAAGGAGTGCGAGGCGCCTTACCTGGTCCATGACTACCACCATCACCACCACCATGCGGGTGGTCGGTAGCATTCATAACAACACCACGTACACTAGGTCGAATACCTTTACGGCGATTACGACCAGCACTACCGATCTTTACATTCTGATGCTGAACATTACCTACAGTACCAATACTTGCTTGTGATTCAATACGGAATTTACGCACTTCCCCACTCGGCAGCTTTACTGTAGCGTAGTTACCATCCTTTGCCATAAGCTGTGCTTTGGTACCGGCTGACCGAACCATTTGGCCACCTTTGCCAGGTGTAATCTCGATAGCGTATATCTGGGTGCCAACCGGGATACTTGCAAGTGGCATACGATTTGATGATTCGATTGGTGCATCGCTACCACTTTGAATAGCCTTACCTTTCTTCATGCTGGTATCAGCAAGTACATAGTGGTACAGTCCATGCTGGTCCTTGACGCGTGCAATCCGTGCGCTACGATTTGGGTCGTACTCAATTTCTTCAACCGAAAGCTTAAGGCCAGGTGCAAGTCGATGATTTAGTAATCGATAGTGTCGCTTAACACCACCTCCTCGGTGTCTGACTGTAATACGGCCAGTGTTGTTCCTGCCAGCATTTTGTTTTTTACTTTTGGTAAGGCTCTTAAGTGGTTTACGTGTAGTAATCTCACTGTAGTCCTCACTAGTCATACCGCGACGACCAGGAGTTGTAGGATTGTATTGCTTAATTGCCATTACTTCTTCTCCTTTTCGTCAGCCTTGGCATCTTCAAAAATCTGTATAGAACTACCCTCGGCTAGTGTTACGTAAGCCTTCTTGCTATCCTTACGGTAGCTAGTACCCGGATAACGATGCTTGCCTCTGCTAAACCTTACTGCCTTCCCGCTTTGGACCAAAGTACGAATACCTTTCACCTCGACGTCATACTGTGATGACACGGCATCAGAAATTTGGTTCTTATTGGCGTCTAGAGGAACATCGAACACGTATGTATTCTGCTTTGTTTCACCATAGGCTTTCTCGGTTGGTCGTGGAGTTACAACTATCATTTATTTAGCCTCCTTATCACCAATTAGCCATGTTTCAATAACTGGGATTGACTTTTTCGTAATCACCAGTGCGTCCGAGTTCAGTATGTCGAAAACATTAAGGTAGTTTGGCTTAACTAATTTGATATTTTGTAGGTTCCGGGTTGAGCGAATCACAGTATCACTTTTGTCGTCTACGACTAATAGTACTCGCCTTTTATCCGCAACCTTCGCCTTTTCCAGTAGTGTAATTGCGTCTTTAGTCTTACCACTTGGGACGGCAAATGAATCTATTAATGATACCTTGTTCGCTGTGTTAGCCAAGCTTAATGCTTGTTTCGTTGCGACTCGCTTTGCAGTCTTAGAAAGGACCTTTGTGTAGTTTTCGTTACCACGTGGTCCAAATACGATACCACCACCACGCCAAATTGGGTTACGCGTTGAACCGAATCGGGCTCGACCGGTACCTTTCTGCTTCCATGGCTTCTTACCTCCACCTCGAACCTCACCGCGCTGCAATGTGGTCGCACTAGCCTGACGACTATTTGCAAGGTATGAATCATATGCAAGTTTAACGAGCTCATGATTTGTAACATCAACTGAGAAAACAGCTTTAGGCAGGGTTGATTTTACTGCTGATTTATCTGCTGTAGCCATTATGCGACACCTCCCTTCAGGACTATCAGTCCCTTACGAGGGCCAGGAATGGCGCCCTTTATACCGAGCAAGTTGTTTTCAACGTCCATGTATGCGACCTCGAGGTTCTTTACGGTGACCTGGTCTCCGCCCATACGGCCTGGCATTTTCTTGCCTTTGAAAACCTTCTGTGGGTACATTGATCCAATTGACCCCACTCGGCGTACCACACCGTTGCCACCATGGGATTTTTTACTAGTATTAAAGTTGTAGCGCTTTACAGTACCTGCAAAGCCTTTACCTTTTGATGTTCCGGTGGCACTAATGTGATCACCGATAGCAAAGCTACTGACGTCAATCCGATCACCTACCTTTATCTCAGCAGGTAATTCAGTTACGCGAAATTCCCGAATATACTTCGGCGAAGTCTTACTGGTCTTTACGTGTCCAGCTACGGCCTTGCTCAGGTTCTTACCCTCTCCAAAAGCTACCTGGACTGCATTGTACCCGTCGGCTTCGACAGTTTTTACCTGAGTTACAGTCACAGGGCCGGCTTTAACTAGTGTTACTGGAGTAGCAACGCCATCATCGCCTAAGAGTTGGGTCATACCAATTTTGGTACCGAGAAGTGCTTTCATGCTCTTTTCTCCCATTTAAAACCCTCGGTGGCGATTGGTTCCCGTAGGCCTAATCATTCACCAAGGATAAGTTATTATTACGTAATAAGTTACTCAGCAAGTATATCACGACTTGACGACACTAGTCAACTCTATAGTCTCTACTAGACTCTCGGGCCTAATTTCTCAAACGTAAGATTATTTATGTGGCGTTGTGCCGTTAAGATTTATATTACTAATCCTGCTGGCACGAAGTAGCTGATGATACCAACGATAATCAAGACGGCATACCAGATCTTACGATCGTCTTGGCTATGTTCAAAGGCTCGTACAACCAATAGGCCAGTCATTAAGCCAACTGGCACTGCGTTCAGGTGTGTTCCAAAAATCTGAATCGGAGTGGTAAACTTGAGCCATAATGTAGCTAGAATGCAAATAGCTATCAACTTCAAGAAGTACGTGGAATCGGTTTCGAATAATTTCTGACTCACCACGCCTTTGTTTTTTGTTCTAGTGCTACCTTGAGTACGTTTTTTGTGTTTTGTTTTCATATCTACTGATAATAGCATACTATATTAAAGTGCTTGCGTTTATAGCTCGCACTAGGTAAAATGGCAACATGGCAAATACATCCAATAAATCAAGCACCAAGAAATCAACTACTAAGAAGAAAACTGCTGTACGAAAGAAAACTGCGGCAAGCAAGGCTCCAGTTTCGTTTAAGCTAGAGCAAGATCGCGACAACTTCACTAGTACAAAATTTACCTCTCAATCCCTGTACTGGATTGTCTTCGGAATTGTAGTGATTGCGTTCGCACTTTGGGTAACAAAGCTGCAATCAGACATACAAGACATTTATGATCGAATAGATTCGGCTCAGAATACTGTTCAGACTCCTGTCAAGAAACCTAAAAACAGTCGCCATTAGACGACTGTTTTTAGAATTATACAAATTTACATTCGAATTTCTGCATCAACACCAGCAGGTAGACTCAGATTTTGTAAACTATCAATCGTCTTTGGGGTCGCTTGCGTAATGTCGATAAGACGTTTGTGCACGCGCATCTCAAATGCCTCACCGCCTGTCTTGTACACGTGCGGGCTCTTGATTACGGTATAGGTACTCTTGCGAGTTGGTAGTGGTACCGGGCCAGCTACTTTTGCACCTGTACGGATAGCAGTGTCAATAATCTGCTTTGCCGACTGGTCGATTACTTTGTGGTCGTATGCCTTTAAGCGAATACGAATTTTTAGGCCATTATCTTTTGACATCTTGCTCCGTTTCTGCAGTAACCTTAGCTCGAATCGGTATATAGTCATCGTCTGGCTAAGTTCTCTGCTATTCAATTAATACGGTATATACTATACAGTACTTAGTCCCCGATGTAAACGCTACTTCCGTAATTTGATTAATAGTGTAAATTTGCAATCTTGCTTTGATAGCGCTCAGAATTAACAATACGCCTCATGAGGCGTATTGTTATAGCGGAACAGGTAATACTATTTAGTAATAGTAGTTACAACACCAGCACCAACAGTACGGCCACCTTCACGAATAGCGAAGTTTTGACCCTTGTCCATTGCAATTGGAGCAAGAAGCTTCACCTTAAACGATACGGTGTCGCCAGGCATTACCATCTCTTTATCGGCTGGGAGTTCAACTTCTCCTGTTACGTCTGTTGTACGGAAGTAAAATTGTGGCTTGTATCCTTTAGTAAATGGAGTATGTCGTCCGCCTTCTTCCTTCTTTAGGATGTAGACCTCGGCATCAAACTCAGTATGTGGTGTAATACTACCAGGCTTTGCAACAACCTGACCGCGCTCGATCTGTTCACGTTCGATACCTCGAAGCAAGATACCTGCGTTATCTCCAGCCTGTCCTTGATCAAGATTTTTCTTAAATGCTTCGATTCCAGTTACGACTGACTTCTGAGTATCTTTAAGACCGATAATCTCGACTTCGTCGTTAATCTTTACGATACCTTGTTCGATACGACCTGTTGCAACTGTACCACGCCCCTTGATTGAGAACACATCCTCAATCGGCATAAGGAATGGCTTGTCAAGGTCACGAGCAGGTTCGTCAACGTAATCGTCGATTGCTTTGACAAGTTCCATAATCGCATCTTCGCTTGCTGCATCACCTTCAAGGGCTTTTGTTGCAGATCCTTTCACGATCGGTGCGTTGTCGCCGTCAAAGCCGTTCTTGGTTAGAAGATCACGTATATCCATCTCGATTAGTTCGACTAGATCTGGGTCTGAAAGGTCCATTTTGTTAAGGAATACGACGATCTTTGGTACACCAACTTGCTTGGCTAGCAGTACGTGTTCACGCGTCTGTGGTAATGGACCATCATTCGCGGCAACTACAAGTACCGCACCATCAATTTGAGCAGCACCTGTGATCATATTTTTGACGTAATCGGCGTGACCTGGCATGTCTACGTGTGCATAGTGTCGGTTCTCTGACTCGTATTCTATGTGTGAGCTAGCGATGGTAATACCACGCTGTTTTTCTTCTGGAGCATTATCAATTGTGTCGTAATCACGTGGAACGTTAACGTCACTTGGTAGTTTTTTGCTAAGCACGTGAGAGATAGCTGCTGTTAAAGTTGTTTTACCGTGGTCAACGTGGCCCATAGTACCAACGTTTACGTGCGGCTTGCTTCGGTCAAAATCTGCCATTGAGATTTACTCCTTAAATAATTAATTTATACTATTTTCACACATAGTCAAATACGACTCCACGGTGATATGTCTTATTATTATACACCGCTCCACGCCGCTATACAAGTGGTTACATTTGTTCTTCTGGCGGAACAAGCATTTGTCTTTTTGTACTCGATCGCCAAGCGCCTAACGCCCATGAAATAGGTAGTATATCGCTATACCCGATTAAGTCGGCAGCGCGCCTCATTATTCCACCCGCTAATCCACCAAACCGTAATCTTCCCCACTCGAATAATGCCCAATTATCACCGATTGGAACAACGCTTGGCGGATATTTAGGTTTGTAGACCTTCTTATTTCCTTTAATATGCTTTGCAACGTATTTGGCATCGTGCAGTGCGGTCTGTGCTAAGCCTGCATACGGGGTATTAGCGTTATCTCCGATTACGTAGACATGCTTTAATGCCTGCATGTGCCTGTCTACAATAACTTTCTTGCGCTCGTCGAACTTAAAGCTTGAACTATTGTTTGCATAAAATACCGGATTCGACACGCCTGATGTCCATACAACAGTCTCGGTCGGCAGAAGTCTATCATCGACAATCAAACCTTTACTAGTTTGTTTTTGTACCCTTCTGCCAGTCTGAATCCGTACACCTAGGCGTTCAAGCCGTTTTTGCGCACGCCGACTAGAACTCTCCGATAGCCGGGGTAGTATGCGTGGTGAAGCTTCTATTAATGTAATTCTTAGCGTTTTCTTTCGTATGTTGAAATGTTTACGTAGTTGCCGTAGGTACTGCCCCAGTGCTCCCGCTAGCTCTACGCCGGTTGGGCCAGCGCCGATAATGACATAGTTCTTTTCGGTATCGGCGCCATCTTTCATCTCTGTCCAAAGGTGATGCTGTAACGCACGAATCTCACTAGCAGTTTTGATGCCGTAGGAATACTCATCAAGCCCCTGAATGCCAAAGTAGGTAGTTACGCTACCTAAGGCTAATACTAGCCGATCATAGTGATAAACTTCACCAGACTCACCAACTACGGCTTTCTCACCTTTGTCGAGCTTCGTGATTTTATCTATCACTATAGATACGTTGTCATGCTCGCCGAGTATATGGATTAACGGAACCCATGACTCCTTAAAGCTATGTCCGGTTGCTGTACTAAATAGTGCCGGGTAGTATTGAAAATTCTTGTTATCGGAAATTAGCGTAATGTTATACTCTTTTGATTTCGAAAGTTCGAGTGCGGTTTTGATACCGCCGAAGCCACCGCCCACAATTGTAATATTCATGTTATGTATATTACCTTATTTATTACGAGATTCAATAATCTCTTGAGCAACGTTTGGTGGTACTTCTTCGTATTGTGCTAGTTCCATGGTACTAGCAGCTCGACCCTGGCTCATACTTCGAAGGTCATTTGTATAACCGAACATCTGTGCTAGAGGAACAAATCCTTTGATAAGTTTGGCTCCGCCCTGCAAATCTTCCATAGCGTCAATTCGACCACGTCGTGAATTTAGGTCGCCGATGACATCTCCCATAAATTCTTCAGGGGTAGTCACTTCGACTTTCATGACAGGCTCTAGTAGGATTGGATTTGCTTGTTTTATACCAGCTCTTGTTGCCAGGCTACCAGCCAGAGAGAAAGCGAGCTCACTCGAGTCAACATCATGATAGCTTCCATCATACAACGTAGCCTTAACGTCAACCACTGGGTATCCAGCAATTACACCGCTATTAAGGGTTTCTAATATTCCCTGCTGAACTGGTTTACGATATTCCTGTGGAACAACACCGCCTTTTATCTCATCGACAAACTCGAAACCTTTGCCAGGTTCGTTCGGCTCGAAACGCACCCATACATCGCCGTACTGCCCTCGGCCACCTGACTGCTTGGCATGCTTACCTTGTGCCCCTGCAGTACCTTTGATGGTTTCACGAAATGCCACTTGCGGTTCACCGATGTTTGCTTCGACATTGAATTCGCGCTTCATTCTATCAATAAGAATGTCTAGATGAAGCTCACCCATGCCGCTCATGATAGTTTGACCTGTTTCCTCGTCTGTATGAATTCGGAAAGTCGGATCCTCTTCAGCAAGTCTCTGAAGTGCTATGCCCATTTTCTCTTGATCGGCCTTTGACTTTGGTTCAACAGCAATTGCTACCGGAGGCTCTGGGAAGGTAATATTTTCTAATGCAATTGGATGGGCTACTTCGCATAGAGTATTTCCAGTCGTTGTGTCCTTTAATCCCACTACTGCTGCGATATCGCCAGCTGAAATCTCGGCTATTTCTTCACGCTTGTCGGCGTGCATTCGCACAATTCGTCCAACTCTCTCTTTTTCACCAGTAGTCGTGTTTAAGACGTAACTACCAGCCTTCAATTTACCACTGTAGACACGAACAAAAATTAGCTTACCGACGAATGGATCCGTTGCGATCTTGAATGCCAATCCAGCCATAGGCTCAGCAGTGTCTGGCTTTCGACTAATCTCATCACCAGTTTTTGGATTCACGCCCCAAATAGCATCAACATCTAGCGGGCTTGGTAAGAAATCTGCTACAAGGTCTAATACCTTTTCTACAATCACACCGCGACCGTCACCACCAGTTACTAAATAAAAATCGCCAGCTAGTACGCGCTTGCGTAAAGCCTCTTTAAGCTCATCGACAGTTATTGATTCTTCACCCTGATCCAAGAATTTCATCATCAGCTCATCATCAGCTTCAACAGCATTTTCAACAAGCAGACTACGTGCATTCTTTGCTCGCTCAAGCATATCAGATGGAATTTCGGCCTGAACTAGCTCATGGTCTGCATAGTCACTATAGGTGTACGCTTTCATGTCAATTAAATCAACAACGCCGTTAATCTCTTTCTCAAATCCGATTGGTATATGTATTGGGAACGCCTGCCGTGACAACCTAGTATGAATTGTTTCTAGAGATTTCCAGAAGTCTCCACCAGTTTGATTGATTTTATTAATAAAGCAAACACGAGGTACACCGTACTTATTGGCTTGTCGCCATACAGTTTCAGTCTGAGCCTCAACACCCATTTTACCGTCGAATATTACAACTGCTCCGTCTAGAACGCGCAATGAACGCTCAACCTCAGCAGTGAAATCAATATGCCCTGGAGTATCGATAATATTGATCTTGTGATTCTTCCAGAAGCAGGTAACAGCGGCTGAGGTAATGGTAATTCCTCGCTCTTTTTCTTGCGCCATCCAGTCAGTTGTCGCACCGTCACCTTCGCCCCGAACTACTCCGATTTTATGAGTTAAACCAGTTCGATATAGGATACCTTCTGTGGTCGTCGTTTTACCTGCATCGATGTGTGCGATGATTCCAATATTTCGATAGTCCTTAAGCTGGACATTCTGTACCTTAGCCATTTAGTTCCTCTCCATTGAGATATATTAAAATATTTTTTTGCCATAAAAAACAGCACTTATAGTCAATTGTACCACACTTGCATTGTATAGTTCACCTAATAGTCTCAAGCTGATCCAGACGAACTAGGAATATAGGCCTCATGGTACTATGCTGGACAGCTTGTCGCGTATTACACCAGGATACAGCTTTTTAGAATACTGTCTAACCTCGTGCAAAATGGGCAAATGCACGGTTGGCGTCAGCCATCTTATGAGTATCCTCTTTCTTCTTGAATGCGGCACCAGTTTCGTTGTAGGCATCAACAATTTCAGACGCTAGACGGGCTTGATAAGGCATTCCTGACTTAGATCGAGAGCATTGAACAAGCCAGCTAAAAGCGAAATGGAGCTGTCGGTGACCCTGAATCGGGAATGGAATTTGATAATTTGCTCCACCGACACGACGGCCCTTAACTTCAAAGCTTGGGCTAATATTCTTCATCGCTCGCTCGAACACAGCAAGCGGGTCTTCGCTCTTAAGCTTTTTGGCTGCGTCTTCGAGTGCAGCATAAACCATACGTTCAGCTGCAAGTTTTTTACCATCTAACATTGACTTGTTAATAAGGCGCTGAACAAGGACACTCTGGTACTTTCTATCGGGTTTAATGTCTCGCTGTAAACGTTTCGTCACTTTTCTAGGCATTATTTTTTCTCCCTCTTAGTGCCGTATTTACTACGGCCACGTTTTCGGTCTGACACGCCTTGAAGATCTAATGCTCCACGCACTATATGGTATCGAACACCTGGAAGGTCTGGCACACGTCCACCACGCACTAGCACAACTGCATGCTCTTGTAGGTTGTGGCCTTCTCCGCCAATGTAAGCCCATACTTCTTCCTTGTTCGTTAGGCGTACACGTGCAACCTTACGAAGTGCTGAATTAGGTTTTTTTGGCGTTTTTGTCGTAACCTTAATGCATACCCCACGCTTAAGCGGTGCCTCTTGCTTATAATATCGAGTCTTAAGTGCATTATGAATAGTACCTAATGCAGGCGACTTACCCTTTTTCATAGCGTTCTTACGTGGTTTTCGAACTAATTGATTAATTGTTGGCATCTAAAATGCTTCTCCTTATGTCTAATGAATCAGTATCGTCAGCAATGATACTGAATTGATGTTTGGCATGGTTTAGTGAGCTACCACAAACTCAAGCCTTGAAACTCTTAACGACATTATATCAGCTACTAATCATAGTGTCCAGCACCCGATATACTCATAGTGGTTAAACTACTAATCTACTGGGGGACAATACAGATCACCCCCCAGTATAATCTAGGCCACTAGGCTTGCGCTGTTCGAAATTTCATCCTCTACTGACCTAATATCAACATTATGATTGACAGCTCCGGTACCAACTGGTATCTTTCGGCCAATTATTACGTTTTCCTTTAGACCGTGTAGCTTATCGGCCCGTCCATTTGTAGCTGCATTTATTAGTACACGAGTGGTGTCCTGGAATGATGCGGCTGATAGCCAACTATCACTCCAGATACTCACCTTAGTAATACCGAGAAGCAGTTGGCTGTACTGGATTAAATCCCCCCCTGCGGCTAGAATCACTTTATTTGCATCAACCACAGCAGCCTTACTTACGATATCTCCAGTAACAAACTCACTGTCACCAGCGTGTTCAATCTGGACGCGACTAGTCATCTGGCGAACAATAATTTCAAGATGCTTGTCGGCCACATCCTGGCCCTGTGCTGCGTATATTCGAAGCACCTCATTAATAATATAACGTTGTGTTGCTTCAACACCTTTCAGACGCATCAGGTCATGAAGATTCAACGATCCAACGGTAAGTCTGTCGCCAGCTGTTACGATGTCGCCTTTCTTTATCACCAGCTGACTGCTACCTGGTATTTCGTAGCGTACAGGTGCTGATGCATTTGCAGCAATCACTATAGTATCTACTGCTGATTCAACCACGCCGTCAAACGGTGCAACCAGAGGTTTAGTTTCTTCATCGGCTGTAGCAAGTACATCTCCGGCTTTTACTACACTACCCTCCTTCACAGTCATCTTTCGGCCTTCAAGAGGAATTCTCTCAACATTTCCAGACTCTGGCGTAACCTGAACAATAAAGTTCTTACCGTCTTCCCAGATGTCTACAAGACCAGTAACTTCAGTGATACAAGCCTGTCCCTTAGGTGCTCGAGCTTCAAACAATTCTTCAACCCTAGGTAGACCCTGAGTAATGTCGCCACCAGCTACACCGGAAGCGTGGAAGGTACGTAGAGTTAATTGCGTACCTGGCTCACCAACTGATTGCGCGGCAATAACACCAACGGGTTGAGCATTATCTATTAGCTTACCAGTCGACATATCAATACCGTAGCTCTTACGCGGTATGCCACGAAGATTCTTGGTCGATAATATAGATTGTATTTTGATACTGTCAATCGATTCATCAGCCTGGATTGCATCAGCGACCTCACGACTAATAAGTACGTCTTTAGCGACATGGCCTGGAACATCCTCAGCCGTATAGCGACCGTAGAGACGATTTGCAAATTCAATCATTGTATCATCAGTCTCGGCTCGGTAGATTGCAAATCCATCGTCGTCACCAGCTTCATCCTCGACAGTAAATACATCTTGTGAAACATCTACTAAGCGACGAGTCAAGTAGCCTGAGTCGGCAGTCTTCAGGGCGGTATCAATAAGTCCTTTGCGTGCGCCTCGTGTTGCCACGAATGCCTCGAGGCTAGAGAGGCCTTGCTTGAACGAGCTTCGAATCGGTAACTCAATTTCCCGGTTTGAGGCGTCAACTTGAATACCAATCATTGCACTGGCAAGTTTCACATTAGATATATCGCCTCGAGCACCTGAATTTACCATAACTGAGATACTGGTGTCCATATCAACCAGCTTATCTTGGAGGAACTCTGTAACGTTATTATCGACAGACCGCCATGCTGCAATTGTCAATCCGTACCTCTCTTCTTCAGTAATCAGACCCTCGTCAAACTGATCAGAAATCAAAGCAGTCTTTGCATCACCTTCAGCAACTAATTCAGATATTTCATCGAAGTTAAGGTAGTCATCTTTACCGGTGGACACTGCGGCCACAGTAGCGAATCTAAACGCAAGACCCTTCATGCGGTCGGCAGTTGCTGCTGTTTCCTCAGCACCATACTTTAGGAATATACGTGCTAAGACTTTCTTAAGCTGTTTTTTAGTTTGAATATTGTCGTCGTACGGAAAATCGCTTGGAAGAATATCATTAAAGAAAACACGCCCCAAGGTAGTAGTTCTACGTATGCCGTCAATTAAAATTTCAATTGGAGCCTGGAGCTCTAGAGCCCCTTCATCATATGCCATCTCAGCTTCAAAAATTGAGCTATAGGCTTTTGGCTTGGTATCACTCTGGGCAGACGGTTTGTTGTAGGTTAGATAGTAATTACCAAGAACAACGTCTTGTCCAATATGAAGCACAGGTGCACCGTCAGCTGGTTTTAATAGGTTATTAGTTGCACTCATTAGGTCACGCGCCTCTGCCTGTGCCTCATCAGATAATGGCAAGTGTACTGCCATCTGGTCACCGTCATAGTCGGCGTTGAAGCCATTAGCTACAAGAGGATGAAGCTGAATGGCCTTACCTTCAACCAGCTTTGGCTGGAACGCCTGTATTGATAGACGGTGAAGTGATGGAGCACGGTTTAGTAGGACATATTTGTTCTCTATTACGGAGTCTAGTGCGTCCCAGACAAGTGCATCACCAGTCTCTATCAAACGAGTTGCGCTGCGTATGTTGTGTGCATGCTCCCCACGGATTAGCCAACTGATAACAAATGGTTTGAATAGCTCAAGCGCCATCTGCTTAGGTAAGCCGCATTGGTTGATTTTGAGCTTAGGCCCAACAACAATTACTGAACGACCGGAGTAATCAACACGCTTTCCCAGAAGGTTCTGACGAAATCGACCCTGTTTACCTTTCAACATATCAGAGATTGACTTTAGTCGTCGTCGATTACCAGTTGCATTAACAGCTCGTCCTCCACGCGCTGCACTATTGTCAATTAGTGCGTCAACCGCCTCTTGTAGCATTCGCATCTCGTTGCGACAAATAACTTCAGGCGCGTTCAGGTCGATTAACTTCTTGAGACGATTATTACGATTTATAACCCGTCGATACAGATCATTCAGGTCACTTGTTGCAAATCTTCCTCCAGTTAGCTGAACCATAGGCCTAAGGTCTGGTGGAATAACCGGCAGAATTGTTAGTGCTAGGCTGCCAGGTGTTATCCCTGCAGACTGCATACCCTCAAGTACCTTTAAGCGCTTCAGTATCTTCTTTTCACGCTGTCCCTTTGCTGACTCAACTTCTTCTCTTAGCTCCTGAATAAGAGCTTCAAGATCGACATCATCCAATAGTGCCTTAATGGCTTTGCCACCCATACCAACCTGAACAAGCTCTTCGTATTCCTCCGGCAGGTCCCTAAAGTCAGTCTCTGAGATTAATGCCTTTTTCTGTAGGCTATCGAGCTGAGTTTTCTTTTGATTGTAGGACTCTTCAAGCACTTCAAGTTCTTTAGTCTGTTGTTTCGCCAACTCCTTAACATTCGCAGCTTCGGCTTCGGCTTCCTTCTCATATCGTAGTTTTATTGCACTACGTGCCGCTACAGTCTCTGCTTCAAGATCTGCAAGCATCTGATCACGCTTAGCCTCATCAACCTTTAGTACTACATATGTTGCGAAATAAGCGATACGCTCAAGATTTCGCACAGTAATACCAAGCAATAGACTCATTGCGCTAGGCGTACCCCGCATAAACCATATGTGTGCAACAGGTGAAGCCAACTTAATGTGACCCATGCGTTCACGTCGTACGATACTTTTAGTAACCAGTTCGCCGTTCTTGTCAACTGCCGCTTCGCGAGAGCGAACACCCTTTAGCTTACTGTCATGAGGGTTAATATCTTTGACAGGGCCGAAAATTCTTTCACAGAACAGTCCGTCTCGTTCTGGCTTTTGAGTCCTATAATTAATAGTCTCAGGCTTTAAAACTTCGCCGTGGCTCCACTTCAGCATATCATCAGGGCTAGCAACCGCAAGTCTAACTGCATCAAAGTCTGCAATACCTGTATTCTGTACTACTCGTGACATTATTTTGCCTCCTCTTCTGTAGTAATTTCGTCTGCAAACTCTTCTGCAGTTTCAATATTTAAGTTCTCTTCAGTCAGATTGATCTCGTCAGCTTCGTCAAGTACCGTTTCGGGGTCCTCATCGTCATCTCTAATAACCGGTACGCCAGACGGTACGGCTGAGCTTGAGCTCTTGGCAATAATTTCCTCAGCATCAATAATCTCATGCCCCTCTTCAGTCTCATCCAGTAAATCAACACGTAGGCCAAGACCCTGAAGCTCTTTTACTAGGACGTTAAAGCTTTCTGGAAGCTTTGGCCCAACAATTGGTTCATTTTTGATAATAGACTCATAAGCTTTTGCTCGACCATAGACGTCATCCGACTTAATCGTTAGCATTTCCTGGAGAGTTGCAGCGGCGCCGTAAGCTTCGAGCGCCCAAACTTCCATCTCTCCGAAGCGCTGACCACCGTTCTGGGCCTTACCACCGAGTGGCTGCTGAGTAACCATAGTGTATGGACCGGTCGAACGAGCGTGAATCTTGTCGCTTACCATGTGGTGAAGCTTAATAATATGCATTACGCCGACCGTAGTTCGCTCTTCGAATGGCTCACCTGTCCGCCCATCAAACAGTTGACTCTTGCCGTCACGGGCTAAGCCTGCCTTTTCAAGCTCATCCGAAATCACACTATCTGGTACACCGTTAAACGGTGGAGTCGCCACCTTGTAGCCCAAAATACTTGCAGCCATACCTAGGTGAGTCTCAAAAATCTGGCCAATATTCATACGGCTTGGTACGCCGAGAGGGTTGAGTACAACGTCTACTGGAGTACCATCTTCCATAAACGGCATATCCTCTTCAGGAAGAATTCGTGCGACAACACCCTTGTTTCCATGACGACCTGCCAGCTTATCACCGACACTAATTTTTCTCAGTTGCGCAACAAATATTTGAATCTGCATTAATACGCCAGCTTTGAGTTCGTGGCCATTTTCACGACTAAACACCTTTACACCAACAACCTTACCGCCTGAACCGTTCATACGCTGAGAAGTATCGCGGACATCTTTAGCCTTTTCACCAAATATCGCCCTCAGCAGTCGCTCCTCACTCGACAGTTCTTGCTCGCCTTTTGGAGTAATCTTTCCGACTAGTACGTCTCCAGCCTTGACCTCAGAACCAATTTGTACAATACCTTCTTCGTCCAGATGTCGAAGGCTGTCTTCACTAACGTTCGGTATGTCTCGTGTGACAATCTCTGGCCCAAGTTTTGTTTCACGAACTTCGACGTTGAAGTCCTTAATATTGATACTAGTTAATGAATCATCCTTGACTAGTTTGTCACTAAGAACAATTGCGTCATCCATGTTATACCCCTGCCATGGCATGAATGCGACTGTAAGATCTCGACCAAGTGCAAGCTCACCTTCAGCAATCGACGCACCCTCTATAAGAATATCGCCTGTTTTAACTTTCTGACCACGAAGCACACGGACCTTTTGATTTATGGAACGATCATCGTTACTTTTTGCAAAGTGAACAACTTCATATTTCTTTGTACCGTCTTTATACTTTACTTCTACCGCTTCAGCGTCAGCACGTACAACCTCACCGTCAGCCTCTGCTAATACAAGCTGCGAAGTATTTTTTGCCACCTCAGCTTCAATTCCGGTCCCAACAACAGGCGACTGGGGGGTCAGAAGCGGAACAGCTTGTTTCTGCATATTCGATCCAGTCAAGCTACGGTCAATTCGATTCTTTTCGATAAAGGGCACTAGGCTTGCAGTCGAGCCCAGTATTTGCTTATTTGCTGCATCCATATAGGTTACATCAGCTACATCTACTTGCTCAGGTAGCATATTGTTCCGTGCACTAACACGTGTTTCGACGAATTTGTTATTATCGTCTAGCTTTGCACCAGCATCGGCGATAACTTCGGTAGACTCTTGCGAGGCATCTAAATATACAACCTCATCTGTCACCTTACCATTTTTTACTTTCAAATATGGGGTTTCGAGGAATCCATACTCATTTATCCTTGCATATGTCGCCATGTTGAGTACTAGCCCGATATTTGCACCCTCAGGTGTCTCGACTGAACATAATCGTCCATAGTGGGTTGGATGAGCGTCTCGAACATCAAAGCCAGCACGCTCTCTGGACAGTCCACCAGGTCCCATTGAGCTCAATCGTCGTTTATGTGATAGCTCAGATAATGGGTTGACTTCATCCATGAGCTGCGAGAGCTGGCTGCTAGCAAAGAACTCGCGAACTGCGGCCACAACTGGTCGTGCATTGATTAGTTGACTTGGAGTAACATTCTCAATATCCACCATACTCATACGGTCCATTGCGTTTCGTTGCATTCTGAGCATACCAACACGGAACTGTCTTGCAACTAGTTCGCCAACTAACTTAACTCGTCGATTTGATAGTGTGTCAATATCATCGGCTGGTTCCTGTGAATTATTCAATCGAATAATCTCAGATATAATTGCTACTAAATCTTCGATTCGGAAAACACGATTTTCTGCCGTATTCTCTGCATTGATTCCAAGCCTTTGATTGATCTTATAACGCCCAACTCTACTATAATCAAAACGCTTAAAATCAAAGAACATGCGTTCAATCATACTTCGTGCATTATCAACAGTAGCCAGATCGCCTGGTCGTAATCGACGATAAACCTCAATTAACGCTTCGTTTGTACCCTTGGCTGGATCTTTCTCTATAGTGGCATCAATGTATCGAATATCACCTGTGTCGACAGAGTCAAAGAGAGACTTTATCTCAGAGGTTTTACCAAATCCTAATGCTCTCATCAAAGTTGTAACTGGTAATTTTCGACGACGATCAATCTTAACATAAAGTACACCATTCGATGCAGTTTCAAACTCTAGCCAAGCACCGCGGCCTGGGATAAGCTTAGCTCCGTAGTAGTTCTGCCCGGCGGTATTCTCAGCCGTAAAGAACACTCCTGCGCTGCGAATTAGCTGGCTAACTACAACTCGCTCTGTTCCATTAATAACAAATGTTCCTCGACCAGTCATCCAGGGGTAATCTCCGAGATATATCTCTTGCTCTTTAACCTCACCAGTTACCTTGTTTGTTAATTCCACTGTCGCATGTAGCGAAGCGTCGTAAGTAAGATTATTCTCTTTAGCCTCTTGTTCTGTAATTTTCGGATCTCTAAACTCGTATTTGCCAAATCGCATTTCAAGTTTACTACCGGTATAGTCCTCTATTGGATTTACTTCGGCAAATATCTCACCGAGACCAGTTTGCACAAATTCTCGCCAGCTATCGTGCTGGTGCGAAATTAGATTTGGTAGTGTAAGGGCAGTATCGTCTTTGGTGAAAAAAACTCGCTGCGTAGATGGTTTGCTCGTGGCCACGGGCATCTCCTAGCTTTAGTTAATTAATAGATTGATCGATCGGCGTCGAAAATTTATCCTAAGCTTAGGCATACACGCAAAAACGCCCGCCAAAAGCGTGCGTGTATAACTCACCTATCTTATGCAATCTTCATTACAAATGATTGTAAGGGTTTAATCGTTGACTGTCAAGAGCTATATCGAAATTACGCAGATGCAATTACCCTATCTATAAGCCCGTATTTCTTGGCTTCACTCGCACTCATCCAGTAGTCCCTATCTGCGTCTTGTTCAACCTTTGAGAGCTTTTGGCCTGTATTTTTTGCAAGTATTTCGTTTAACAGCTTTTTTAAATATATTCCTTCTTTCAAGGTTATTTCTTGATCAGAAATTTTGCCTTGGGTACCACTACTTGGTTGATGAATCATTATACGACTATTTGGCAAGGCGAATCGTTTACCCTTTGTGCCACTGCTTAACAAGAATGCACCCATACTAGCCTGTAAGCCAATGCCAATCGTCTGGACATCTGGCTTTATGAACTGAATTGTGTCATAGATTGCCAGACCGTCATAAACATGTCCACCGGGACTATTTATGTATAGTTTAATATCTTGCCTTGGATCTTCGTGAGCCAAATGTAATAATTGCGCAACAATAATATTCGCAGTTTGCTCGTTGACATCTTCTCCCAAAAATATTACTCGCTCTTCAAGCAGTCTGCTATAAATGTCATATGCGCGCTCACCGTCGCTGCCTCTAACAATTACACTTGGGACTAGGTAGCTTTTTGAGTTACTCATACTTTAATTGTACATCTGTTTAGCACTCTAGTCAAGAGAGTGCTAGTATTAGCTATTGAGTTCGACTAGTTTATCAACAGTCTTGTCTGTAAGTAGCCGGTTCAGTATCTCGTTCTGGACTACAGGCTCTTCCAGTCTTTTCGTCATCTCTGGATTATTAGCGTACTGATTGCGATAGCTATCAAGATTTGCTTGCTTTTCCTCTGCTGTGGCTGTCACTTTAAGCTCTTTTGACAGTTTCGATAGTACCAAGCCAGCTTTTACACGTTGTTCTGCTGCCGGCTGTACCTCTTTTTGCTTCCAATCATTCTCATCCTTGTAGCCTTGAGACTTAATATACTGTTCAATTGTAATACCCCGATACATTGTGTTTTGGCGCATGTCTTGTTCAATATTTTGAATCTGGTCATCAACCAGTACTTGTGGTGCGACTACGTCACTCTTATCAACTAAAGCTTGTACTAGCTTATCCTTGTGTTTCTCATTTGTCTCCCGTTGCTTTTGTTCAGTCATCCGAATTTTTATATCATCTTTTAGCATTTTGATTGTGCTTATTTTCTGGTCGCCACTAGCTTTTTTAGCAAAATCATCATTCAATTCAGGAGGGTTTTTCTCAAGTACTTTGTTAATTTTTGTCTCAAAGACAACTTCAGCGCCTGCAAGATCGTCTACGTGATAATCAGCTGGGAAGGTAAGCTTCAAATCCTTATCCTGACCAGCCTTCATACCAACTAGGCCTTCCTCGAATCCAGGAATAAAGCTATTACTTCCTAATTCAAGTACGTGACCGTTTGCACTACCCCCGTCAAACGGCTTTCCGTCTTTCTTGCCAACAAAATTTATCTCAACACTATCTCCATTCTTTGCAGCACGCTTAACCTCGGTTTTTTCAGCCAGGCTGTCACGCATTCGCTCAACCACGGCATTAACCTCTGAGGCAGATACAGAAACCTTATCCTTCGCCACCTTCAAGTTTTTGTAATCGCCAAGTTTAACTTCGGGCACTACGGTTGCAGTTGCAGTAAATTCAAGCTCTTGCTGGGGAACAAATTTTTTCACCTCTACAGTTGGCCGTTCAAGTACTTGGATTTCTTCCTTGATAAAAGCAGTAGCAACGGCCTTGGATAGGGCATCATCAATTGTTTGTTGCATAAGTTTTTCGGGATTTATATGTTTTCGCGCGACAGTGACTGGCACTTTTCCCTTTCTAAAGCCTGGAGCTTTGACGTCGTCGGCTAATTTAGTTAGTGCTACCTCCTCGGCATCGTCTAATTCGGACTTTCCAAGAGATATAAGAAGTTCGACTTTTGTCTTGTCTAGATATTTAATAGCTGTTTTCATATAAGGTTTAACTATAGCAGAGGTACCCTAAAGCAGCAAGTCATCTTCGCTAGCAGAAAGCTTGCGTCGTCGATCCTTGAGTGTACTAACGACTCTTTCGAAACTAAGTTTTTGTTCGTTGCCCGAAGTTATTTCCTTTAATCCGTACATCTCGGTCTCTAGTTCCTCAGTTCCTACAAATACCATATTAGGAATATTTTTCTTGATGGCAGTTTTAATCTGCTTATCGATTTTACGGCCAGTCACATCGACTTCTACATTCAGACCCTCGGCTCGCCATCTTGCAGCAAGTTGCTGTGCACCTACAGTAGACTGTTCATCAACTACAACCATATACATTTCAGTTAGGCTTGCTAAGCTGGGTAATAAGTTATGCGATCGCAAGAATAGTTCAGTCATCGTTAGACCTGGCGCCATTCCAATCGCAGAGATTGGTTCAGCCCCGAAAAGACCAACTAGCCCATCGTACCGACCGCCACCGAACAATGAACGGTTGTTTTCAGGATCGGTATCGAAAAATTCGAAAACTATGCCCGTGTAGTAGTCAAGACCGCGCATTAAAGTAATGTCTAGCTGTGCTGACGAAATGCCAGCAAGTGATAACAATTTAAATAACTGTCTCAGCCGCGTTGAACTCTCGGAGTCACGAAGTTCATCTGGCAAATCGTCGATTGTTTTTATTAAAATTATTTTAGCAATCTTAGGCAAGCCGTCCTTCGCATTCTCAATCCCAAAGATCTCAATTGCTTGATCACGAAACTGCTCGGGAGAAATCTTATTCTTTCGATCGAATAGCTTCATCATCAGCTGAGATTGAATTTCATCTAGTCCGAGATACTCTCTCATCATGGTACTAATAATGTTACGGTCGTTGATCTTTATGGTGTACATATGGTCGGCTGCACCGAATGCCTTCATTATTTCATCACCACAAATAATTAGCTCTGCATCCGCTTCGACCGTGTCTGCGCCAAACATATCAACATTTAACTGCCAGAATTCGCGCTCACGTCCGCGCTGTGGGCGTTCATAGCGCATAAAATTAGCAATACTGAACAGCCTCGCTGGATATGCAAGCTCCTGACGGCGGGCCGCTACCATGCGACTTACCGTGGGTGTCATCTCAGGCCTGATTGCCACTTCACGATCACCCCGATCGATAAAGCTATAGGTCTGTTCCCCTGCAAGCTCTTGGCCACTTTTTGCAGTATAGACTTCAAGTGGTTCAAGTATTGGGGCGCCATATTCTTCGTAGCCGAATCGTTCAGCAGTTTCTCGCCACATATTGAATATATAATTTTGAATCCGTTTATCCTCTGGGTACCAGTCGCGTGTTCCTTTGTACGGTTGAGTCGATAGTGATGTCATTGTAGCCATTTTGTCATTTTTTACTTTAAATTGCAATTATGCTTTACTGATTCAATTTTGAGACATCATTATTTCTTAGCTCATAATTCTCAATAGTTATCTGCTTAATTATAGTCGACGATAGACTTGTAGTTTCCGTAGCTAATCCAGTGTTGTACTTACTCGCTAGGTAGAGTTGCAACGCTTCGATGCATAATTCCTGTGTAGCTATGAGTACCCGGTGTGTAACCAGGTTTTTTATTCAACGCTTGCATGTTAATTTCTTTGGCTAGGTCTTGAATCGGTTTAACAGATTCAGAATACAAACCTTTTAGTTCGGCCGACAGGGGAACCACTAGCTTAGTTCCAACTAGACGAGGCAAATTATTATCTGGGGAATTACCAACTTTATACCTCTCAAGCATGCCAGCCAGTCCTGCTCCTCCAATTGCAACTACGATGTTTAGTTTCACGACATCACTTTCTTCACAAAGTTCAATCCTGGCGCTATTAGGACAGACTGGATTAGTGACTCTAGTATATCCATGCTCTTTATTGGCAAGCGACATGGCTTCTAAGTCCCGACTAAGCTTATCATGAAGATCTGGATCCATATCGCCAGGTAGGTAAAAACGCGTGGGATCAGATCCTGGCTTCAGAAATTTTCTAATGTACCTAATTAACGCAGCGTTCGGCTGCGCCTCCACGGTGCGACGTACTTCTATTTTTGACACTGGTTTCATACTGTTTAGTCCACTCCCACATTGCTATGCCGGCAGCAACGGCTACATTTATACTTCTAGTACTTCCTGACTGTGGAATATACACTATTTTTCTTACTTTGTCAAGTAACTGTTCCGATATCCCTTGTCCTTCGGAGCCAAATACTAACACAGCATTGCTTGGTAGCAGCTCCTGGCTAAGAGGGCTAGCGCCAGAGACAATATCTACCGCTATAACATATTTGTCCGATGAATTCATTGACGCAATAAATGCTTCCGTCGTTGTATAGTAATGGACGTGTAGGTACTTATCTGTAGCCATCGCACCTCGTTTGTTCCATTGCTTTCGGCCAATGACGTGTAGGTGTCGTACGCCAAAGGCATTCGCAGTTCTGACTATTGTCCCCATACTGAAATCTCTGTCGAGATTTTCGATTGCAACCTCTAGATCAACCCCGTTGCGATCGAGCTTATCGATAACTTCACGCTCTGTCATACCCTTAAGGGTGTCTACCAAGTTTCTGGTATCAAGCCGAGCCGAGCTATATTCTTGGGTCATCCGCTGAATAATTTGTACGTAACTGTTTTACTAGGGCTTTCAGGTCAGTTTGTTGCTTAACATCAGCGTTCAATATCCCATGTGGATCAAAAATCATTTTAAGTTTTTTGTACAGCTCCTTCTCTTCTTGAGTCTGATGCTTAGCGGTGATTAACGACTGGATTCTACCTTCAGAATTCGCACTTGCAAGATGACCACCGCACTTAACTACCAGAGATGCGTATTGATCCATGAGCTTAAATATAACTTGTTTTCCGCCAACTGTAGATAGATTAACCCGAGGATGAATCGTCCACAGATTTTCTAATGGATACCCAGATAGTGGAATATCGATATGTAACTTTTGTTCAAGCTCAGTAATTCCTCGACTGAAATCGTCAAAACGTTCAAGAGGTACAAAAGCACCATCCAGTATATTTAAAGCAGTAAATCCATTAACACTAGTTCCCGCTAGATAATTTATTGTTTTTACCTCAACCAACTCACTATGTTCAAAGTCGTCAGTCGAAGATACCGATGCTTTGTATTTAGTCATTATCTTTAATAGTTTTTTATTTTTTTTAGCCTGTGCTCTCGTATTCATGTCTCTGACATAAGCCACAAGCAACGTACTGCCGTCACTTGCTATTTCTAACTTCTTGCCGATTAACTTAACCGATGAAACTAGCGATGAATCGTAGAGCTCAACCTCTAAACCTTGGATTTTAGCTATCTCATCCAATACATCGCGCGCCTGGCTTACTGATTTAAAAGCACCAGCAACAGCAGAAGTTGAACTATTATAATATTCTGTTTTGAGAATGACTTCAGATATAATACCGAGAGTTCCATCACTGCCAAGAAATAATGGGGTTAAGTCAATTGAACCATCCCTTGCCCTAACACTCGCTAAGGATGAATATCCTGACGAATCCCGGCTATCTAACTTAGATACAATTGCCTCATTCTCTTCGAGTAAAGTTTCAACAGCACGATAAATGTCTGACACAAACCCCTGCCTGCCCTTTATACGTCCCAACTCACGCTTACTGACTCTTTCGGTTTGGAGGATATCACCGTTTGACAACACAACTTCAAGTTTGTCTACCGAAGAGACAGTCTTGGTCTGATTACTATGTGCCAGCCAGCCACCGATGGTACCCTCGATATCTCCACTCGTCCCGCGAACTTGAGTCCCAAAAAGACTCAACGCATTTGTAAGATTATTCATGCCTAGGCCTGGCTGAACTCTTACTAGCTTTTGTTTTTCTCCGTACTCAAGAATTTTATTGAAGTGTGGAGCAAATGCCAATATTATACCGTTTCCAACTGCAGAGCCAACGGCGTTCTTGCCATATCCACGCGAGGATACGGGAATCTTGTGTCCTTTCTCGGCTAGCTGAGAGACGAACTTAAGTAGTTTTCGAATGTCATTAGTACTGCGTGGATAAACAACCATTTCAGGTAATATTTCAACCGGGCCGTTATCTGTTGCGTATCGCTTAAGAATGCTTGCCTCAGTTACTACTTCGCCAGACAAATGTAGATTTAAATATCGTGATAACTTACTCATATCTCCCCTTTTATAACTCTTATGATACCATACTATGTACATGCTAATATTTTTTTGATATAGTTGTATTCAATGCGCGAGTGGTGGAATTGGTAGACACGCTAGTCTTAGGAACTAGTGCCCCCGGGCGTGAAGGTTCAAGTCCTTTCTCGCGCACCATTCCAGAGTAAAATTGGAAATTGCCGCCATCTGAGGCGGTTTTTACATATATCCATAGACCAGAGTGTTTTATTGGGAGTAATTTCCCGCCTTAGGGCTCAATTTGAAACTCTATCTGACTATAGATTGCGAATGGCTTTTTGTAGTAAGCGGCCCACTCTTTGTCTCCATAGGAAAAGTGCCACCATTCGCCGTCAAATGGCGCAAAGCCTGCGTCCATCATTATGCGGCGAAGCAGCCGCCGATTATCCTGAGCTTCTTGACCTATGAAAGGCGAGAATGTAAAGGAATCTTTGACAAACTCCCAGATATTGGTGCCCATATCGATAGGCACACCGGCGTTAGTTATTTGAATATCAACCGCACCACCTGTAGGGTGGCCAGCTATCTCTGGTACAGCTATCAAGCGGTGGGTGGCTTCATCTAAGGCCTTGCCTGAGTACGTTGATTCAAACTGTTTCCTGTACTTCAAAAATAGCTTTTGCTGCACGCTGAGTGCTCTGTATCCGTACACAACTTGAAGCTGAAGCTCAGAGTTGACTTTCGCCAGCATACTAGCTGCTTGCCGCAACTTGGCCAACACACTCTCCCGCACAAAGATTAGGTTGCCAGTATATGCCAGCATGTCGTTGTCGATCGGCAGGGCCGTCAGGCCGGTGCCTGTTTTAATGGGCACTAGCCTCTCCCAAACGGGCTGAACGGGTACGCCGATTAAATCAGCGTACCCCAGCATGTTCTTTTCCAATAAACGATAGGCTACTTGCTTATTCATGATAAGTTTAGCTCCCCGTCGTACAGAATAGATACCTTACCAGAGATATTTGAGGCAACCACTTCGCCTGACTCAGTATCAAATGCGGCTTCGGTGGTAATACTTTCACCCGATGGCTGGATAACCTCAAGCTTTTGGTTTTGTTTTTTAGCAGTAGCGGCAGCAACGCCAATCGCACATGTCCCACTACCACATGCTGTCTCGTCAAACACGGTATTAACGGCTTTTACCCATACTCCAAACTCAGCCTTCTTAGTGGTCTCGTCGTAGTAGGTAATGCCAACCGCGGGCTGGCCTGCCAGACTATACTTGTTTTCTTGCAATAGTTTGGTGAGCAGTTCTCGTGGTGTTTGATTTTGCTGGTAGGCAAAGTCAGTAACAACTAATTGAGCAATACCGTCAAGTTGTACCAGTGTGCCCTCGTCTACTTG
This sequence comes from Candidatus Saccharimonadota bacterium, assembly GCA_020428315.1. Classification (GTDB taxonomy): domain Bacteria; phylum Patescibacteriota; class Saccharimonadia; order Saccharimonadales; family Saccharimonadaceae; genus JAGQNA01. Next base: position 2,498 of record JAGQNA010000006.1, on the reverse strand, counting down.
AGTGGCTAGCTTTTCATCTTGTGGCAGAGGCATTTCAACTGCGATAACGCCACCACGCACGCTAAAATTGAGCGGCCTGTCTACGCCTGAGACCTCAATCATTCCCTGATAGTCTCGCCCCTCAGTGATTACTTGGATGACGCTGCGCGTAGCATTTCCGCAAAACTCACCGCCAAACATTTCGACACGAGCTACAGCCTGGCTGTTTTTTGGTAGTGTAACAAAGCAGCACTGCTCAACTTCTGGACGAGTAGGCTCTTTATTCTTCCATGCCGACATAACCGAGGTGTTTAACTCCTCTCTGTCCGTACCTAGCATTTGGTCAAACACCACAGCTGTAGTGTTGCCTGACGGGTACACAATAGCCGTGCGTTTTAATTGTGTAGGTTTTTCCATAGCATTCTCCTTACTAAGGTCTTTCCGCAAATAAATCCGCTCATCGAGCGCCAGTCTGCCGTCTTGTCTCGTCCCTGCAACGACTTCAGTTATCGCCTCTCTTGTAAACCCTTCCGATTCGTATAGCCCAATAGCTCTGTCGTTGCGACTCGTCGTTCTGATTTCCAGGTACCCGGGTTCTCGACAGAGTGCCTCATTCATTAAGGCGTTTAACACAACTCGTCCAATGCCTCGGCCTTGTCTGCTGGGTTCTACTGCAAGCTCCTCAATGTAGTACACATTGTCTGACTTCATATAGCCGCCAGCTAATGCGCTGACTTCATCGCCAGTATTACCAAGCAACAAATCACCACCCTTGTCTAAAATGTACTGCAAGGCCTCACGCGCTTCATCGTCGGTAAAAGCCTCCTCGTACGGCGGGCTTGCAAAGGCTCTTTGGTACGTGTCGATCACACTGTCCATTTGAGGCTGAGTCAGTTCTGACATATCGTTGACTACTGCTACTTGTATAGCCTCTATATTTTTACTTTTCATCTAAACACTCCTTTTATCTATAAATTGCTACAAACCTAAAACGCCAGCGTCGTGCTGGCGTTTATTGCTTGTCTAACAAGATTAACTATTCAGCACGAGCTGGCAACAGATGGTCGTGATGGGTGTTGATTGTTTTTAGAGCAGCTTGATAGCCACTGCAACCGTTCTGTAGCCAATCGCTAATACGCGCAACTGTCCGGCTGCTCAGCTTAGTTTTAGCGACAATATCCGTATACTTATTACCGGCTAGCAACATTTTTGCGGCCTCAAACCGTGCGCTTATCTCGACAATCTCTTTTTCGGTCATCACATCACGCAAGAAGTTTTGCATAGTACGAACGTCGGTAATAAAGGTGAAGGCTTTAGCGAGTTGCTGTGCCTTTTTGTCGTCCCAAATTGTGGTCTTGTCATTAGTCATATCTTTACTTTATCAAAGTAAAGTGTGTTAGTCAATACCATTATTTTGTTTTGTAATGCCAAGCCCACGATGCTGCCACCGAAGTAAGGTCATAATGACTCTATCATTAGTATTAGTTGGACTATAGCCCCTAACCTGTGCTAGTTGACAAAGAGCTCGACTATATGCTAACATTGAGTAATTGTTAAAGATGAATCTTGGTTTGTAGTTGTATTCTTGATTTCATTTCGACAATCAATAATATAATTTTTACAAGCTTAAGGATTCTAATCTATGTCTTATAATCAGCGTAAGCGGTCATTTGTTGCTGACCGTAAAAATAATAAAACTAAACACGGCCACGGTGGCAATCAGAGGAACCGATTCAATTCAAAGAGTCGCAGCCACAAAAAGGATACAATCCATCCGTCACGATTTATTCGCGAGGCGGCTCCTGTAGCTCAAGAAAACTACGAGGCTCGCCATACTTTTGACGATTTTAAAATTAGTGAGTTGATTAAGACTAACCTTGCGAAAAAGGGCTACAAGCTACCATCCCCGATTCAAGACCAGGCAATTCCAGAAATACTTGACGGTCATGATCTGATCGGCATAGCTAGTACCGGCACTGGCAAGACAGCTGCCTTTGCGATACCAGTGATCAATAAACTAGTACTACTACAAGATAGCAAGGCACTAATAGTTGCGCCCACCCGGGAACTCGCTCAACAAATTGAAAATGAATGCAAGCAGATCGGTAAAGGAACTGGACTCTTTGGTGCACTTCTGATTGGCGGGTCATCAATGCCCCGACAATTGCGCGATTTACGTGACAACCCACAGATTGTCATTGGTACTCCAGGACGAATCAAGGATCACCTTGAGCGACAAACACTTGATTTGTCTAATTTTGATACTGTGGTATTAGATGAGGTTGATCGCATGCTCGATATGGGGTTTATCAATGACATGACACAAATATTGAGCGAGATGGCCCCTGCTAGGCAGTCTTTATTTTTTTCAGCTACCATGGATCGCCGAGTAAGCAGCCTTATCAATAAATTTTCAAATAGCCCTATTGAAATCTCAGTTAAAAGCAGTGAGACTAGTGAAAACGTCCATCAGAATGTTGTTCAATACAAAGATTATCGCCATAAAATTGAACAATTAC
>JAGQNA010000069.1 GCA_020428315.1 Candidatus Saccharimonadota bacterium | reverse complement strand
TGACGCTATAAAGTGGGCTAAAGAGGGCAAGCAACCGTATAAAGAAGAGCTGTTAAATGACCTTAAGCGTAGTGGTACTACAGTGGCGAATGATTTGAGTGCTGACGAAATGGGCACTATAGCAACCGGAGATGCTGCGCTGGATGAAGTGTCTTTTTATACAAATGGTGATTTTACAGATCTCTGTAGGGGTCCACATGTAGAAAATACATCAAAAGCTGGTGCCTTTAAGCTTATGCGCGTGGCTGGTGCGTATTGGCGGGGTAATGAGAAGAATCCTCAGATGCAACGTCTCTATGGAGTAGCATTTACAACACAGGAAGAGTTGGACCAATATTTAGAAAACCTTGAGCAGGCACGCCTTCGCGACCATAGGAAGCTTGGTAAAGAATTAGACTTATTTACAACATCTACTCTAATTGGTGCTGGTCTACCTCTGTTCACTCCACGGGGAACTATACTTCGTGATAAGCTAAATGACCTAGCGCAAAGTTACAGGCAG
>JAGQNA010000068.1 GCA_020428315.1 Candidatus Saccharimonadota bacterium | reverse complement strand
AGCATGCATCGCTTCATGAAGAGTTATAGCGATAACTAGCGTTATTATTACAGCGACTAGATTTACTAGGCTTAAATTTCCAATCATATCAATTGATTATATCAGGTTTTACTAAAAATAATTGACTTTTAAGGTGTAAAAAGTTAAAATATATACCTGAACTATCAAATTTAAGTAAGGTAAACTAATGCAAAAATGCGATATTACTGGTAAAGGTAAGCAATACGGTCATAATGTTAGCTTTTCTTTAAGGCGAACAAAAAAGGTCTGGAAACCTAACCTTCAAGTCAAAACCGTAGAAGTTGATGGCAAAAAAGTTAAACTAAAAGTTAGCACTTCTGCTATCAGAACTCTAAAGAAAAAAGGCTTACTACAATAAGCCTTTTTTAGTTGTTTTAAGCCTCCAAAATAATTATTTAGACGGATTTATAACAACATATTTAGTTACACCATCGAGTGCATCTGCACTTTTCAGCTTCAATACATCTACTGATTCACTTACTTCTA
>JAGQNA010000067.1 GCA_020428315.1 Candidatus Saccharimonadota bacterium | reverse complement strand
TATTCTCTAAAAAAGAGGACATTGAAACCAAGCTCGGGTTTACGTTGGATTGGCAAGAATTACCAGAACGCAAAGCAAGTCGAATTATCGTTACGCATGATGGTGATTTTCTAGACGAAAGTGATTCTAAAGACCTAATCAAATGGTTGGTCGAAACAGCCGATAGTTTTACGCGTGTTTTCCCTAAATATCTTTAGATAATAGCCTAGACTTAACTGGGGTGCAGCGGTACTGTTGTGCTTGCTATGCTGGACAGTCAACCGACATTAAGATATTGCCTGTATGCTCGTAAAAGCTCTGAGAGCGACGAGCGTCAGGCAATGTCGATTGACTCACAACTTAACGAAATGAGAGCACTAGCCGAAAATGAAGGCCTGCAGATAGTCTGCGAGCTTCAGGAGAGTCACTCTGCTAAAGATTCTGGCAAAAGACCCGTATACAACAAATTACTTAAGGGCTTAGCAAGCGAAGAATATAATGCCGTCCTCACATGGGCACCCGATCGACTAAGTAGGAA
>JAGQNA010000066.1 GCA_020428315.1 Candidatus Saccharimonadota bacterium | reverse complement strand
TATAGACATTAATCGAATCTGGCAGCAGGCGAGTGATGTTAAAGAGTCATGTCGGTTAGAGCAAATAACGCCAGGTGCACTACTTGTAAGTATAGTGATGGAGCTTCCACAGTCAAAAATTATTCTGCCACATCTACATATTGAAATATCTGATATTCTTGATGGCATTATTTGGCAGAAACATATAAAGGATTTGCAAGAACACCATCAGAAGCCGCAACGTACCGGTGGTATTGCTCGTGATTTATCTTTCGGATATACTCCACTGCTATCTCGGTTCGGTCGAGTGGTTACTAGTGGCGGATTTAATGTTGATGTCGAGGCACATTTGCGAGCAATTGATCAGATGGTAGAAACATTTAGCAGTAAAGGCAGGCAAAATATTGCACTGATCGGTCCTAATGGAGTAGGTAAGAGTACCGCAGTTGAGGCATTTGCTGAAAAATTATTAGACGCCAACCAGAGACTAGCTAGTAACATAAAATTTCGACAGGTTGTACAGCTTGATGCAGCCTCACTTCATTC
>JAGQNA010000065.1 GCA_020428315.1 Candidatus Saccharimonadota bacterium | reverse complement strand
TGTCACAGGCCTTTGCCCAACCGTTAACGAGATCGCTAGCTCGCTGACTGTCCAGCATCCAGCTACTGTCACCAATTGCGAAGTAAGCATTAACAACTTGCGGCAGGGCACCAACTACAACCAGGTCATTAACGATCATTGCTATTGTATCTTGAGCTATTGTATCGTAGTGCGATCTACCAGTATGCTGTCGCATTGCATCGGCTACCAAGTTTTTAGTACCAAGCCCTTCAACAACTAACGAGCGGTATTGATCGCCCTCGTGCCAGACATACGCTGACTCGCCGCGGCTCTCTGATAATTCACGCGCATCAAAACCAGCTAGATTATTAGCGGTATTTGCAGCTGCTTTTTGGGCTTGTACTTTGACTGGATCCATAGCACTATAATCTACGCCTGATTCGGCATAGCTGTTTCCATCATCAGCAGAGCTATTTATGCCAGGAACTTGTGTCATTAAGTTTAATTATACGAGACAATTACACGATTGGCAAACATCTATCCTTAATTTTCAATGTGTTCGATTATGAAATCCA
>JAGQNA010000064.1 GCA_020428315.1 Candidatus Saccharimonadota bacterium | reverse complement strand
GCAACTATCGACTACAAGATTATTCCTGTGCTCTGTGGTACAGCCTTGAAGAACAAGGGTGTACAGCCAATGCTCGATGCTGTCATTGACTACCTCCCTTCACCACTTGATGTTCCAACTGCCGTTGCACACGACTACAAGGACGAAACCAAGGAAGTTGAACGAAAGACCGATGCAAGTGAGCCATTTGCTGGACTGGTCTTTAAGATTGCGACTGACCCATTTGTTGGATCCCTCGCGTTTATCCGCGTCTACTCTGGAACACTCAAGACGGGTTCTTATGCACTCAACACCACAACCGGTGACAAGGAGCGCGTTGGACGTATTGTGCGTATGCACGCCGACAAGCGTGAAGAAGTTGAACAAATCAAGGCTGGTGAGATTGCCGCTATTGTTGGATTGAAGGGAACCACGACTGGTGACACGCTCTGTGACCCAGAGAACGCTGTTGTGTTGGAGAAGATCGTCTTTCCAGAGCCAGTTATCTCTATTGCTATTGAGCCAAAGACCAAGGCCGACCAGGAAAAGATGGGTGTGGCGC
>JAGQNA010000063.1 GCA_020428315.1 Candidatus Saccharimonadota bacterium | reverse complement strand
CGAAAGAGCACCTATGGATGAAGTAATTTCTCACCCACATGGCATGGTGTTGATGGTGGGCCCAACTGGTTCTGGTAAAACGACTACGCTTTATTCAATCTTGCAAAAGCTGAATACTACTGAAAGAAAAATCATTACACTCGAAGACCCTGTCGAATACGCGCTTGATGGTATGAGCCAAATCCCAGTATATACAAGAGAAGGCGATAGCTTCGCTGCTAAGCTAAGAGCCGTCTTAAGGTTGGACCCAGATGTCGTGATGGTTGGTGAAATCCGAGATGTGGATACGGCTCGAACCGCTCTACAAGCTTCGATTACTGGACATTTAGTTCTATCAACTTTTCACGCTGGTTCTGCCGCTGAAGCATTCACTCGTATTATTGACATGATTGGCAAAAACCCAATTCTGGTCTCTGCCATCAAGTTAATCATTTCCCAGCGCCTAGTCCGTCGACTGGATGACGCCACAAAACAAGAATATGAACCAGATGAAAATCTAAAAAACCACATAAAAGATGTCCTAAAGGATTTACCGGAGGGCGTTGAAAAG
>JAGQNA010000062.1 GCA_020428315.1 Candidatus Saccharimonadota bacterium | reverse complement strand
CTTTTTGTATGCCATATTAAGCTCTCTGGAATTATCAAATGTTCCAAAAGCATCTTTTTCTACTTCTCGACCCGTTGTTTCAAATCGGGGAGCTTCCATTCGTCTTCTCATATATAGACAATTTAACAGTTGCAGGTGAGAATGTAGAGAAGAAGGTGAGGATAAAATAGTGATTTTTTTATATTTTGCTTTCTTGATATCATTTCCTTATATGCCAAAGAAATCGCTTAAATTGATGTCATGGAATGTAAATGGGATTCGTGCCGTTATTCGAAAAGATGCGTTTAGTCCATTTATACAAAAACATAAACCAGATATTTTGTGTCTTCAGGAAACAAAGGCACAACAAGGACAGGCAGAAATCGACCTGCCAGAATATGAAGAAATTTGGAATTCGGCAGAACGAAAAGGATATTCTGGGACGGCAATCTTCACAAAAATTAAACCGATTTCTATAACGTTTGATTTACCTGGGGTGAAGCAGGAGAACTTTGAAGATGACTTTGGAAATCCATTAACCGAGGGACGGGTCATTGCTATGGAGTTTGAAGATTTT
>JAGQNA010000061.1 GCA_020428315.1 Candidatus Saccharimonadota bacterium | reverse complement strand
CCATTATATCTTCTGCCGCATCACCGTGTGGATCAATAAAGGCCAATCCTCTACCGGACAGTACGTCCTGCATTACCAAGCTCTTTAACATCCAGGATTTACCGGTACCTGTCTGCCCAATAATGTACATATGACGACGACGGTCATCTTCGCTTAATCTAATCGCCTTTTTTACACCTCTAAAAACATTGAAGCCGAGAAGAAGACCCTGCTCTGGCACACCGTTTGGTCCATCAACTTGCTTAGAAGCCTGACGCTGAAGCTGTGATGTTGGTGTATTTTTTTGATCTGGAAAATGAAATATTGTAGAAAGCTCAACACTGTTTAATATGTTCTGTGTTATTTCTTGTGGAAAAAATCTAAAAATAAACGCCGTTACAAAATGTTCTATAGATTTAGCCGGAACAAATTTGAAACCATTTCTGCCAGGAGAGTCAAACAATGCAAAGGAAGCTACCATACTACTCAGTATTGCCTGTGACCTTGCCGCCGTATTTGAGGAAGCAACAACCCTAACAAGAGTTTCATAACCTGGATGCCTTGTCTTTTCTTCAATCGAATCAATTGCAGCTTGCTCCA
>JAGQNA010000060.1 GCA_020428315.1 Candidatus Saccharimonadota bacterium | reverse complement strand
AATAAACTAGTATTAGTAAAAGGAGCGGTCCCAGGACCAAATGGCTCATTTGTTGTTTTAAGATTTATATAAAGGGTTTAGACGATTTCTATGAAAGTTACACTTTTTGATACAAAAGGAAAGGTAAAAGATAAATCATTTGATCTTGGGTTTTCCTTTGATAGCAATGAAGTAAATGAATCTTTGCTTAATCAGTATATGTATGTATACCGATCTAATCAAAGAATAGCTCAGGCAAAGTCTAAAGATCGTTCTGAGGTTCGAGGTGGAGGTAGAAAGCCATGGAAGCAAAAAGGTACTGGACGAGCTCGTGTAGGATCAAATAGAAGTCCAATTTGGAGAAGTGGGGGAGTTACTTTTGGACCAACAGGAGAACAAAATTACAAGAAGAAAATGTCAAAGAAGATGAAAAAGAAAGCTATGCAGTCAGCTATTACATTTACAGCTTCTAATAAATTGATGAGCGTAGTGGAAGGTTTTGAGGTTAATAAAACTGCTGATGTTGTTAATTTCTTTGCAAGTGCAGGTCTTGATACACGCGGTACTTTAGTAGTGCATAATGGTGGGACTGATTTTTATA
>JAGQNA010000005.1:7936-57753 GCA_020428315.1 Candidatus Saccharimonadota bacterium | reverse complement strand
GTCCAGTATAACTTTGGATGGTCGAAAAGTATCTGGATACCACTTCGAATTAAAAGGATAAGACAAAATAAGTTGATGAGGTGTAGGATTATGAAGTAGGGTGGTAACTCTAATGCTTCCATACGTGCTAGTATAGTCCAGTAATAATTAAAAATCTATACCTTTTAGATGCAAAGGTAATGCAGGGACATATTTACTAGTAAAGAAATTAGCCTCCGAGGAGGCTAAAAATCCTATTTTGGTAGCAGCGACAAGAATTGAACTTGTGACCTCAGGCTTATGAGTCCTGCGCTCTAACCAACTGAGCTACGCTGCCATATACTCAAGTGATTGTAGCAAAGTTTACAGATATATTCTAGGGGTATCGTTATCTCAGCCATTGTTTCTTTGGCTTAAACATTGAACGAATAAGTTCATTGTCAAATCCAGCTGGTATAGCATTTGTTGATGCGTAGTGGTAGGCAGCTGTCATAATAATTATATTTAGGGTAGATAACATGGTGCCTACAACTAGAATACCTATTATGAGAATTGTACCAGCAATTATTGTGTACAGCCATGTAGAAAGAGCAATCGACAGTGCGATACCACCAATTAACACAAGTCCCATTATTACGCCGAAGGCTATTTCGATTAGCCCAAGCCCAAGCCCAATAAATATGCTCTCGCCCCATATATTCGTAAATGTCTTAGCGGAGTGACGAACTGTTTTGATTGGCCCAGTTTCCTTACCGTCCATGATGATAGGTATAGAAAACATAGTGGCAATACCCCAGGCTGCTCCAGCAATAACAGTAGCTACTTTGCCAGCAAACGGTAATCTGTCACCAAGGATTTGTAACACTAGCCCAACGGTTGCCTGTAGGCCTGAAAGTGCAATGATTGGCCCAGTCTTTTTTGATGCGGCAGACAGTGAGCTCCTTACAGTGGGGTCGCCACCACGAAATCGTTCAAGTGCAGCATGTGATATTGCTCCAGTGAAAAAGTTCGCCACAGTGAGTGCAGTGAACAGGTAGATTGCTGTTAGCAAATAATATATTATATTACTAGTCAGATCTTGGCCAGTAATTGGTTCTGTACTAGTTAGTGATGGGACGATTAGTAGGAGGGATACGATAAATGCTACAAAAATGCAAATGTCAATAACAAGACCTATTACACTAACTATAAGTAGCTCTTTATCAAGCTTTAAGGTGCGCCAAGCCACCTTGGCGAGTTTCATACTAGCCGATATCTTCCCTTCTTTATTAGTCGTCTGTTTTGTCATTTTTATAATCCTTTCGTTAAATTTTGAAAATCTTTGGTGATAAATATACTATTGATATTGCGCTGATAAAATTCTGACAAGGCTTTCTCGCCAGTTTTTGTCACGCCGTATAATTTTAGTTTTGGCCCGCCATTTGGACTTTCCATCTCTTCGACAGATAGTAAATCCATCTTGCGTAGTCTACCGACTGATCGGTAGACGCTCTTTTCGTCTACGGATAGGTTGGTAGTAGCTTCAGCTTCTATGAATTGTTTAATTTCTCGAACATGTTTCTTTTCTTGGTGCAGTGCGAGTAGTATCCAGAATGTCAAAAGACCTTTCTTGTACTCTTCTTCCCAAGCTTCAACTACTTGTTCGACGTATGATTTATTCTTCATAGTAACCATCAGTATACTACAGATTGTAGAATAGTCAATAGTTTTTATTAAAAATGATATAATAATAAGTAACACCGCGACACACACTAACATTTTGTAAAGCGTCCCTCCGGTTTGTTTATCAATCATCGTCTTCGGTGCAATGCTAGAAACGGGCAGTAGGCAACGGGCGAAACCTTATTAGTGAACGTTTCTCTAATACAGAGGGTTTAATATGAATGACGAACAATCTTTAGATGAGCGGGTTGAGGTGATCTGTCGATTTAATAAGGCTTTTCAGCCATGTATACCCATTAAATTTAAACGCACAAATGGTCGTGAAGTAATAGTGACAGAATTAGGTTTGCGACACCCAAGGCAGCAAGGTGTACGAATAATACATGTTTTTGACGTAACTGACGGTCAAGCAGATTACCGGTTAGAATTTAACAGTGAACAACTTGTGTGGCGGCTAACTATGGAGGCAGATCATGTATAACCAGGCCGAGCCTAGTGTTATGCATATTGACTTAAACTCTTGCTTTGCCACTATTGAACAACAGGCTCGACCATTATTACGCGGGCGTCCAGTTGCAATAGTTAATCGGCGCAGTAACCATACCAGTATAGTGACAGCTAGCTATGAAGCAAAAGTTTTAGGGGTTACAACCGGTATGAAATTAAACGAAGCATTTAAAATTTGTCCAGATATTGTAGCCCTAGAGAGCGATCCACCAAAATATAGATATATCTATCGCCAGTTAATGAGGATCATGAATGATTACTCGGCACATGTACGAATGAAGAGTATCGATGAGGGGGTTATTGATTTTTCTGAAGCAACGATAGATGTCCGTCAACGTAATCTATGTGATATTGGCTGGGAAATTAAGAATAGGCTATGGGGGGAGATAGGGGGAGCTATAAACTGTAACGTAGGTATCTCTACTAATCGGTTTTTGGCTAAGACAGCAGCTGGGCTCAATAAACCGAATGGACTTGATGTGATTACACATAAAAACCTTAGAAGTACGTTTAAGTCCCTAGAGCTGACTGATATAACTGGGATTGCTCAACGTATGGAATTACGTCTAAACCAGGTAGGCATCTATACCGCACTAGAGTTTCTAGATGCAAACGAGGAGATACTGCGGAAACAAGTTTTTAAAAGTATTACCGGCTCTCAATGGTACAAGCGTTTACGAGGTTGGGAGGTTGATAAACATGACTATGACATAAAAACTGTAGGCAGACAATACGTTTTAGACGAATATAAACTTTCACGCGATAAAGTACTCCAGCGACTACATTTTTTGTGTGAGGAAGTAGGTCAAAAAATTCGCTCACAAGGCTTAGTGGCACGAGGAGTTAGGGTATATGCTAGAGGTTATCAGTATAAGGGAAGTGGCTGGAATGGAGAGTACTGGCAAGCTAGGCATCTACTTAAAACATCGTTTTCTTCTGATAAGGATATCTACTCTATAGCCAGACAGCTTTTTGAAGATGCACCAAATTTTGTTAAGGAGATCGGTGTAAGCTGTTATCAATTAGATTCTAGTGAAAATATTCAATTAGCATTTTTTGATGACAGACTGGGCCCAGGATTTAATATTACTAGTACAATCGATAGCATAAATCTACACTATGGTGGTCGAACTATTCATTCAGCCGATACACTATCGAGCAATAGTAAAATTACAAGACGTATACCATTTGGCGGTACTAGATACCTTTAGTCATTAAGTAAAACACTGTATAATAATTTGGTATGGCTAGTAAATCTACAGTAATGGCAGGTGCAGTTGGTGGAATGACTATTGGTTCCGTATTGCCATTTCTGTGGGGCGATTATAATTCATTTGGTATGGCAAGTATATTTTTTGCAACTGTACTAGGATTCTTTGGTATATGGTTGGCTGTCCGACTCAGTAATTGGCTTGGCTGATGAAATATGTTATTGCTGTAAGCGGAGGTGTAGACTCTGTAGTGCTACTAGATATGGCAGTAAGGAAGAATAGAAAAGAGATAATAGTTGCACACTTTGAACATGGCATTAGGGGTGCTAATTCTAAAGCCGATGCTAGATTTGTAGAAGCTTTAAGTCGTAAATATGGGTTGACCTGCAAGATTGGCTACGGTGGATTAGGTAGTAATGCGAGTGAAGCACTGGCTCGAGAGAAGCGTTATAATTTTTTATATAAAGTTGCTCGTCAAAATAATGCTCAGCTTATTGTAGCTCATCATCAAGATGATTTAATCGAAACTATCGCTTTGAACATTAAACGTGGTACAGGTTGGCGCGGGCTAACGCCAATGTCTGATAAGCGCGTCTTACGGCCTTTAATCGGTATGACAAAGCAGGATATCTATAATTATGCATTAGCAAATAGTCTTGAGTGGGTGGAAGACGAGACGAATCAAAGTGCTCGGTATACTCGCAATAGACTAAGAAAACATATGTATAGGCTGTCAGACTTAAATAAGATAGCCTTGTTGCATGGTGTCAGTAGGCAACGGATTGTTAGAAAAAATATTGAATCAGAAGTTGACAAGATACTTGGACGTAGCCTAACTAGATATTTTATAACTATGATCGATAAAAAAACGGCAATTGAACTATTAAATGCCTTAACGAATTATAGGCTAACGACACCGCAGCTTGAAGTGCTTTTGGTTAAGATTAAGACAACTAAAGATAATAAAGAAATTCAGCCAGGAGCAGGAATAACAATAAAAATTAACTCTAGTGGGTGGTTGTGCATAGATAGGTAAAGATGATAGAATATATAATGAAATAATCCAGAGTCTATCAGAGAAAGGACAGCTAGTATTTACTTATGGCTTCACGAAAAAAACCATCGAAAAAATCAATATCAAATACGGTTCGTCTAGTATTATTTTGGATAATAACATTTGCGATTGTTGCCACAGCCCTACTGGTTGGCACTCCTCAGTCAAACCTAAAGGAGGTGCCCCTCAGTAGCGTTATCGAGCGAGCAAACAGAGGTGAAATTAAAACAATTGAAGTCAAGGGTGATGTTTTAACAATTACTCCCAAAGGAAAGGATAAGCCAACGGAGAAGTCGCGAAAGGATCCTAAGTCTAGTATTTATGAGCAAGGATTAAAAGTTGATAGTGGCGCCGCAGTCACAAACTCTGAGCCATCACAAACCGGAAATGTAGTCTGGAATATAGTAAGTATGCTTCTACCGGTGCTGTTGATTGGTGGCTTGTTTATATTTATGATGCGTCAAGCACAGGGGCATAACAACCAAGCAATGGGATTCGGGAAAAGTAAGGCTAAATTATACGGTAACGACAAGGAAAAAGTTGTTTTTACTGACATCGCAGGGAATGATAGTGCGAAACAAGATCTTGAAGAAGTAGTAGATTTTCTGAAGCATCCCAAGAAATATCAACAGCTGGGTGCTAAGATTCCCAAGGGTGTGTTGCTCGTTGGTAATCCAGGGACAGGAAAAACAATGCTAGCTCGAGCCGTTGCTGGTGAAGCTAATGTGCCATTCTTTAGTATTTCTGGCTCAGAGTTTGTTGAGATGTTCGTGGGAGTTGGTGCTAGCCGAGTGAGGGATTTATTTGCCAAAGCAAAGAAAAATGCCCCCGCGATTATTTTTATTGATGAAATTGATGCCGTGGGCCGTAAGCGTGGTAGCGGTATGGGTGGTGGTCATGATGAGCGTGAACAGACATTGAATCAAATTCTTGTCGAGATGGATGGCTTTGAAAATGATACAAATGTAATTATACTTGCAGCTACAAACCGAGCTGACGTACTGGATCCAGCACTATTGAGACCGGGTCGTTTTGACCGACGAACAAACATTATGCTCCCAGAGCGTAAAGACCGAGAGGCGATATTAAAAGTTCACTTTAAGACAAAACCAGTTGATGAGACAGTTGATCTGGATAAGTTAGCCGCAAAAACAGCCGGTAGTAGCGGTGCCGATCTTGCAAATATTGCTAATGAATCAGCAATTATTGCCGCACGGCGAAATTCAAAGAAAATTAGTAATGACGATTTAACTGAAGCATTTGAAAAGGTGGCTATTGGGCCTGAACGCAAGGCAAAAGTTATGAACCAAAAAGAGAAAGAACTGACTGCTTATCACGAAGCAGGTCACGCGGTTGTTGGACATGTGTTGCCCGACTCGGATCCTGTTCATAAAGTTACTATTATACCTCGAGGTGGTACAGGTGGCGTGACTTGGTTCTTGCCGCCAGAAGATAAAAGCTATACCAACGTCTACGAATTCAAAGATATATTAGCTCGCGCACTTGGTGGTCGAATAGCAGAAAAGATAATTTATGGTAAAGACGGAATAACGACTGGGGCTGGGAGTGATTTAAGAAAAGCAACTGAAATTGCACGTGACATGGTCATCGAACAGGGTATGGGCAAAGAGCTACGTGATCAGGTTTTCCACGAAGACAACGGAGGCATGGTTTTTGACAAGATAACTCATGAGAGGCCATATAGTGATGATACTGCCAGAAAAATTGATGAGGAAGTAAAGATACTTATGATTGAAGCTGCAAATCGAGCCGAACAAGTTTTACGAAGTAATATGGATGCACTAAAGAGTCTAGCAGAAGAATTATTAAAAGAGGAAACGCTTGAGGAAGCCGCTGTGAGCAGTATATTAAAGGATACTAAACTACCAAAAGAAGCGATATTGCACACTGCATCGTAGGAGCTAGTATAGAAAATGGCAAATGTACGTAGCCTAGTAGCAAAAGCCAATCAGAAACTCTCAATACGCTGGGCTGCAGCATTGTTGTCTGCGTCAACATTTTTCTCGCTATTGTTTGGGCTATATAGAGACAGGCTACTCAATAGTATGTACCTACCAAGTGATACGACTGGCTTTGGTGGCTATCCAGTTGGGATTGATGCTTACACGGCTGCATTTACAGTTCCCGATTTTATGTTTTTTATTTTGGTTTCAGGAGCACTTAGCGTAACATTTATACCTGTTTTCAATCAACGGCTTGTAGCTGGAAATAAGAAATCTGCTTGGGAGCTGTCAACCAGTTTAATCAATTTCATGGCACTTATCACCCTAGTTGCTAGTATTTTGATTATAATCTTCGCAGATCCGCTTATTAGATATATTGTAGCACCAGGGCTTGATGAGTCGGGTATGGGGCTAGCAATTAGTATGACTAGGGTAGTTGCAATTAATCCATTTCTTTTTGCAATTACCAGTGTAATAACTAGTATGCAGCAGGCAATTGGTCGCTTTACTTTTTACGCCTTAGCCCCAAGTGTGTATAATATTGGAATTATTATCGGAATACTTTGGTTTACTAAGGGTATCAATATTTTTGGTTTTCAGGTATTTGATGGTGGGATCATGGGATTAGCACTTGGTGTAGTACTAGGATCAGTGATGCAGCTTATTATAAGCACAATAGGCTTGATCGGGCTTGGGTTTGATTATCGGTTTAAGATATTCTGGAAGAACCAGGGTTTTCGAAAAGTTCTTACTCTACTGCCCGCACGCTCGCTTGACCAAGGAATGGATTATATTCTTGCCGTCGTTGAGATTAATCTAGCAAGCCGTATGGCCGCCGGTACAGTTAGGGCATACAATCAGGCAAGTAATTTATATATGGCACCGATTAATTTGATTGGTGTTGCAATATCAACTGCTGCTTTCCCTCAGATGTCTGAGCGATTGAGCCAAGGTAGGCCCGATTTATTTAAGAAGGAACTTCAGGCAGTACTTCGAGTAATTATTTGGATTGCAATGCCAGTCGCTATGCTTATTTTTGCGACCAGAGGTTATATTGTTAGCTTCATTAAGCCAGGAGGGAGTACTATAATCGCAGGGTTACTTGGAGCACTAACGATTGCAATTCTATTTAGGTCAATATACCATCTTGCTTCACGATCCTTTTATGCGCAGCAGGATACGAAGACACCTCTATATATATCGTTTGTATCAATTGGTCTTAATATTTTTCTTGCAGTGTGGTTTACTCAAAAACTAGGTACTGGTCCTTACGGACTTGCTTGGGCACAGTCAATAGTGGCAGTCATCGAAGTGCTTATATTATTTGTGGTTATGTCTAGGCGAATCCGTGGATTAATAGATAAAAACTTAATTCGGGCTGTCCGACGCATGATAATCGCAAGCTCGTCTATGGCAGTAGTCAGCTATGTACTCGTAAAAATATTCCCATTCCAAGCAACTGATGTGAGTCTTAGTTTAACAGTGCCAAAATTTATTATAATATGTTCGTTGAGCTCATTGACGTATATAGCCTGCTCCCGGCTACTAGGCTTAAGAGAGGCCGAACCAGTTATTCAGACGGTAAAGAAATTTATATTCGCAACTGGTTTAGCCCGTAAGAGATGACACCTCTGATAGATATGATATAATCACCTAGAATGAGCTTAGAGAAAATTCGAAATTTTTGTATAATTGCCCACATTGATCATGGTAAAAGTACTCTTGCTGATCGCATGCTTGAAAAGACAGGTACTGTTGATAAGCGCGATATGAAAAAACAGCTGCTTGATACAATGGACTTAGAGCAGGAAAAAGGGATAACCATTAAGTTGGCACCTGTTAGGATGAAATATGAGTATGAAAATAGTAGCTATGAACTTAATCTGATTGATACTCCTGGCCACGTTGATTTTAGCTATGAGGTGTCAAGAAGCTTACAGGCATGTGAGGGTGCAGTATTGGTAGTTGATGCCAGTCAAGGCATCCAAGCACAAACTTTGGCAAATGTTTACCTTGCAATGGATGTTGGTCTGGAGTTAATTCCGGTACTAAACAAGATCGATTTACCCGCAAGTGATGTTGAGCGAGTCTCCAAGGAAGTCATGAACCTACTAGGCTGTAAGCAGGCTGATATATTAAAAATAAGTGCTAAGACCGGAGAAGGTGTTAATGATGTTTTGGCCGCCATTGTCCAAAAAATTCCAGCACCGGTCGGTAGTGAGGATAAGCCAGTAAAAAGTTTAATATTTGATAGTTATTACGATGATTATCGTGGAGTTATTCTTTATACACGAGTTGTTGATGGGCGTGTGAGTAAGGGTGACACTATTAAGATGCTTGCAACTGGGGCACAGGGCTTGGCTCTTGAGGTTGGTGCATTATCGCCTGGCATGAAGCCACTCAACAGCATTAACACCGGAGAAATTGGCTATATCGTTACGAACCTAAAGACAACGCGTGATGCTAAAGTTGGCGATACGATTACAACCAAACAACACGAGTCAAACGAACCACTTCCTGGCTACAAGTATGTACAGCCTTTCGTCTATGCTGGATTTTTTCCAACTAGTAACGAAGGCTACAATGACCTAAAAGAGGCAATTGAAAAATTAAGCTTGAGTGACAGTGCTTTACAGTTTGAGCCAGAAAATTCTCCTGTGCTTGGTTTTGGTGTACGAATTGGCTTTCTCGGCTTGCTTCATATGGATATAATCCGTGAGCGTTTGGAGCGTGAGTACAACCTTGACCTGGTAGTTACTAATCCAAGTACGGACTACCAAGTTACTTTAAATACCGGTGAAGAGCTAAATATAAAAAGTGCTTCGGATCTGCCTGAAGTTACAAAAATTGCAGAAGTTCGTGAGCCGTGGATCAACGGTGAGATTGTTGTTCCGAAAGACTATGTAGGTGGAGTCATTCAGCTTGTTGTTAGTAAGCGCGGTAGACAAAAGAACCTTAGCTATATTGATGAACGGGCGTTAATCAGTTTTGAAGCACCACTAGCAAACTTGTTAACAGATTTTTATGATCAATTAAAGAGTATTACTAGCGGTTACGGTAGTTTTAATTATGAACTAGCAGATTATCGTATGGAGGATTTAGTACGAGTTGATTTTTATGTAGCTGGTGAAATGGTCGATTCATTGTCGATAATGGTGCATCGTAGCGAAGCGCAATTTATTGGTCGTGAGGTAGTCAGAAAACTTAAAGACGTAATACCAAGACAGAATTTCCAGGTGGCTCTCCAAGCAGCTATCGGCGGGAAATTTATCGCACGCGAAGACTTAAGTGCTTTTCGAAAAGATGTTACAACTGGCCTTTATGGAGGAGATGTTTCACGAAAGAAGAAAGTTCTTGCCAAGCAGGCTAAAGGTAAAAAGCGCATGAAGAGATTTGGTAAAGTTGATATTCCATCAGAAGCGTTCACCGTCATGTTGAAGCGTGACTAGCTACCCTTTTATTGTTTAGCGGGATACTGACTATATAAGGCGGTTGCATGCGGTCTTGACCCTCTAATCTAGAGTGCTATTACACCAAGTGGTGGCATTAGTAGTATACTGTTATTAGAACCTATGGAAGATCTATTAGATAACTATCAGCCAAGTGATATTGTAAAGCAGTTTGTTAAAACTACTCCAATGCTACTTTTGGTTGGTGTTAGTGGTGCGGGTAAGGATAGTATAAAGCAAAAACTACTCGCGACTAACAAATTTCATAATTTCGTTAGCTACACCACAAGACTACCAAGAACGAATAAAGGAGTTCCAGAACAGAACCACAAAGACTACCATTTTGTAACCCGAGATGAAATGCGAATTTTATTGGAAAATGGAGAGATGATAGAGGCAAAACTGTACAGCGGAAACATCTATGGTACTGGTTTGTACGACTTGGAAGAGTCGGTTAAGACGAATAAAATTGCACTAAACGATATTGAAGTACAGGGTGTTGAGGAATATAAAATGATTAACCCAAAAGTTAATGCAGTATTTATATTACCACCAAGCTTCGAAACGTGGAATGCTCGGCTTATGTCACGATATAGTGGTCATGATATTGACGAAGGTGACATTTTGTTACGCTTGAAAACAGCTCGTATTGAGTTAAAGACCGCACTTGATTCTGGCTATTATAAGTTTATAGTTAACGATGATTTGGATAGAGCAGTCGAAGAAACTATGTTATGCGTGGAGGGTAACTATAGTCAAGATTCACAAAAACATGGTGAAATAATAGCAAGAAAACTGCTTGCAGAATTAAACTAGCACTCGCATTGAAAGAGTGCCAGTAATAATGTATAATATTGTTATGAACGAGAGAAGAGCCCGAATTTTAGCAGCTATTATTGAGCAGTATGCTGAAGTTGCTAGTCCTGTTGGTAGCGTTACTCTAGCAAAATTATTTAATGTCAGTAGTGCAACGATTCGTAGCGAAATGGCACTACTTGAAGAACACGGCTTTATATCACAACCTCATACTAGTGCTGGTCGAATTCCGACTGATAAGGGTTATCGATTTTATGTAAATACCTTGACCGAATCAAATCTTTCAAACCCACCTGAGTTTGATCGTAGCGCGCGTGCCATTGAGGCAAGAGTCCAGGGGATTGACCGTGCTGATAAGGTGATTCGTCGGGCAGTTGATAGTTTAGTTGATCTGACGCAAAATCTTGGTTTAGCAACCATCGGTGATGAGCTTTACATGAACGGGATTGGTAATTTATTTAGTCAACCTGAGTTTTTAGTTGGTAACACGGTTCAAAATATGGCTCGGTTACTCGATAATATTGAGCCGTGGCTACGTGAAACTGCTCCAAATGAACCACTTAATGTTTTTATTGGCAGTGAAAACCCAATTGGCAAAACTAGTGGAGCAACATTGATTATTAGTCGGTATCGTTCGCCATACAGTGACAAGAGCTACATCGGTGTCCTAGGTCCCACTAGGCAAAGCTATAATCGGGTTATGAGGCTTGTACAACAAACGGGCTCAATGCTAGAGGAAATATTGTAAGATGGTAGAATGGCTAGGGCATATAATCAGCGATTAGCGGTTATGTATCGGGTGCCCTTGGTAAACCAATGGATGTACCAACACTAAGAAGGAAGAAGCAATAAAATGGTAAAGAATAAAAAACAGCAAGAACTTGAGCAACAAGTTGGTGAATTGACTGCAGACCTGCAGCGACTTCGGGCAGACTTTGAGAATTATCGTAAGCGTGTTGATATTGAAAAGAATCAGGCAAGAGCTACCGGAAAGTCGACTGCAGTTAGCAAGCTACTTCCAATACTGGATGCCATTGACAGAGCAGTAGTACACATTCCAACAGAACTTGAGGAGCATCCTTGGGCAAAAGGTATTGCTGGTGTGAGTAAAAATCTTGAATCCGCAATGGGTACACTTGGCTTACAGAGAATAGATGCAAACACTGGTACTTCCTTTAATCCTCTACTGCATGAGGCAATTCAGATGGATGAAGATGCGCAAGGTGAGAATGAAGTTATCGCAGAGGAGTTGCAGAGTGGATACCTGCAAGACGGAGAAGTTTTACGACCAAGTATGGTTAAGGTAACTAGAAAATAGTCTGCCTTTTCTAGTATAAGCATAGGCTGTACAATAGATATATGCGAAAATATCTACCGACAAAGAAATCTCGAGGTTTTACGTTAATCGAGACATTAGTTGTGGTAACAGTCATTGCGATTTTAGCAAGCGTCGCTATTGTATCTTACAGGGTTGTGGGAGATCGTGCGCGTGATACTCAGCGTCAAAGTAATGTTGATACACTAGCAGACGCTCTAAAGACATACTATGGTACGGAAAGGCCGAACCTAGATTGTGGAGCAGTTGCAGATCCTACCTATGGTAATTCTTCGCAGCCAGGCTATGGCCATTATATGAGTGGTTTTATATCCTACGATTATGATAATTCCGGTCCTCGTAAGTCTATTGAAAAGTGTCTGCTAGACGCTAAGCTGATTAGAGAGCCATTACGCGATCCAACTCAAACTTTAAATTGCACAGCTGGTTCACGTGAGTGCTATAGCTATATGGTTGCCACTTGTTTAACTAATGGTGCCTATCAGACTTTCGTGTATGCTAATATTCAGCTCGGTGATCGGACGGCAACAAACTTAACAGATAACACTTGTCAGGTCGCTGCTTCATATGATTCAGACTACGGTATGAATTACGTCAAAAGAGTTGAATAATTAGCACTCTTGACACGAGAGTGCCAACCAGTATATACTAAGACTATTGGCAATCTAAGTACTAGAGTGCTAAAATATACTAAGCAAGAAAATAATAGACCAGGAGGATTAAACAATGGGAAAGATTATTGGCATCGATCTCGGTACGACAAACAGCGCCTTTGCTTATATGGTTGCTGGAAAACCAGAAGTTATTACCAACGCGGAAGGTAACAGAACTACGCCAAGTGTGGTTGCTGTGAATAAAAAAGGCGAACGACTAGTTGGTCAGGTCGCTCAACGACAACGAGTAACCAATGCAAAAGATACAGTCTTTGGCGTTAAACGATTAATTGGACGGAAGTATGGTGATGATGAAGTTCAAAAAGATCACGATATTATGCCTTATGAAATAGTTAAGAAGGGCGACGGTGTAGCTGTAAAACTCGGTGGTAAAGATGAGACACCTGAGTCAGTTAGTGCCATGATACTAAGTAAGATTAAAGCTGATGCCGAGGCTTTTCTTGGTGAACCAGTCACCGAAGCGGTTATTACCGTTCCTGCGTACTTCGATGACTCACAAAGACAAGCTACAAAAGATGCTGGCAAGATCGCTGGGCTTGAAGTAAAGCGAATCATTAATGAGCCGACAGCAGCTGCACTTGCCTACGGTCTTGAAAGTAAAAAAGATGAGAAAATTGCTGTTTTTGACCTCGGTGGTGGCACCTTTGATGTTTCGATTTTAGAACTTGGAGACGGTGTTTTTGAAGTTAAAAGTACCAACGGCGACACTCATTTAGGTGGTGAGGACTTTGACAATCGAATAGTTGATCATTTTATTGACGTTTTCAAGAAAGATCAAGGGGTTGATCTAAAGAACGACAAAGCAGCACTTCAACGACTTAAGGACGAAGCTGAAAAGGCTAAAAAAGAACTATCAAGTACTAGTGAAACAGACATAAATCTACCTTTTATTACAGCTGATGCTGACGGTCCAAAGCACTTCGAGTATACATTGACCCGTAGTAAGCTTGAAGATTTAGTTAGTGATTTAATCGATCGCCTAGCAACACCAGTTGAAAAGGCATTAAAAGATGCCAAACTAAAACCAAGTGAAATTAATGAAATTGTTCTAGTCGGTGGTATGACACGAATGCCTGCAGTTGTTGAAAAAGTTAAGACAATCTTCGGCAAAGATCCTTTGCAAGGTGTTAATCCTGATGAAGTTGTTGCTGTCGGCGCAGCAATTCAGGGCGGTGTTCTACAAGGCGATGTTAAAGACGTATTACTACTAGACGTTACGCCACTAACACTTGGAATCGAGACAATGGGAGGTGTTAGGACGGCTCTGATCGATCGTAATTCGACGGTTCCAACTAGTAAGAGTGAGACATTTAGTACAGCAGCCGATAATCAACCTCAGGTTGAAATCCATGTCCTGCAGGGTGAGAGAGAGATGTCAGCCGACAATAAGTCGCTTGGTCGCTTTATACTTGATGGAATTGCTCCAGCTCCACGCGGAATACCACAGATTGAAGTAACATTTAATATTGATGCAAATGGTATTCTGACAGTTACCGCTAAAGACAAAGGTACTGGCAAAGAGCAGAATATTACTATCCAAGACAGTGGTAATATGAGTAAAGAAGATATCGAAAAAGCACAAAAAGAGGCTGAAGCTCATGCCGATGAGGATAAGAAGAAGCGTGAAGCAGTCGATGTTCGTAATCAATTTGAAAATGCTATCTATCAGGCTGAAAAACTACCAAATGAGCATAAAGATAAGATTAGTGATGAAGACAAGAAGATTCTTGAAGACGCTGTGAAGGAAGCAAAAAGCTCTCTAAAGGATGAAGCAGCCGATAAGGATAAGCTCGATGCTGCCATGAAAGAGTTAAACGAAAAAATTATGCCTATTGGTGCGAAGCTATATGAAGCTGCGGCCAAGGCGGACGAAGAAGATACTAACAGTGAGAAGAAAGATGATGAGCCAGTTGAAGGCGAGATCATTGATGACGATAAGGATAAGAAATCTAAAAATAAGAAAAAATAACGCAAGGAAACATAATCAAATAGCTAGTTTATTTAACTGGCTATTTGATCAGCTAGGGCAATATACAGACCCTGTAGTGGTATAATACATACATGGTAAAAAGCAGTCACGAGCAAAGAGAGCCCGCGATTATTACAATTTTTGGTGTTAGCGGTGATTTATCCAGACGAAAACTGCTACCTGCATTGTACAACTTAGCCAAGGCTAATATCATATCAGAGCATACATATATTGTTGGAGTTTCAAGACGGGAGCTGACCGTAGATAGGCTGATCGATGACCTTGAAGAGCATCTTACCTCCAGTCGACGAAAGATTGATCAGCATACAATTAATTGGCTAAAAGATAGATTAACAATCCAAGTCATGGACTTAGATGAACAGTCCGACTTTAAGAAGTTAAGAGATACACTGGATAGAATTGAAGATAAGGTGTCAGTTTGCTTGAGTCGGTTATTTTATTTAGCAGTTCCAGTTAGTGCATTTAGTCCACTTGTGAGTATGATTGGTGCGGCTGGCCTAAATAAAGGCTGTCAGCATGCTAATGTCGAGAGTCGCTTATTGATTGAAAAGCCATTTGGTTATGATATAAAATCTGCCAAATTACTCATTGGTGATATTTTAAAATCATTCAAAGAGCACGAGACTTATCGAATTGACCATTATCTGGCAAAAGAAACTGTCCAGAATATCTTAATATTGAGGTCTCAAAATCCAGTACTAGAGGCATCTTGGGGACATAAGTACATAAAAAGTATTACAATTAGAGCTATTGAGTCAATTGGTATAGAGAACCGTGTTGACTTCTATGAGCAGACAGGGGCCTTCCGGGACGTCATACAGAGTCATTTAATGCAAATTCTGGCATTAATTACCATGGAAATGCCAGAATCAATAAATACTGATTCAGTTCATCGGGCAAAAGTATCAGTACTGGAACAAATACAGGCACCACGGAGAGAAATGATGGTAAGTCAAAGTGTCCGCGGGCAGTATAGGGGATATACAGAAGAAGTAGATAATACAGAGTCGATCACAGAGACCTATGCATCGGCAATTTTCTCGATTGATAACGATCGTTGGCGCGGCGTTCCTCTTAAGTTAGAAACTGGCAAGGCTATGAATGAAAAGCTGACAGAAATTGTCGTTGAATTTAAGAGTCGTCAGCGACCTGAGGAAGCATCAAATATACTGACAGTTAAAATACAGCCAGAAGATGGTGTAATTCTTGATGTTCGAGTGAAGGTACCAGGCTTTGGTGAGGCAGTTGAAACGATACCGGTTGATTTTTACTATAAAGAACGAAAAAGTCTAAAATATCCAGATGCGTATGAAAGGGTCATTGCAGATGCCTTGCATGGGGATAGGACCTTGTTTGCAACAAGCGAGGAGGTACTTGAGTCCTGGAGAGCTAGTCAGCCTATTCTTGATGCATGGGCAGACGGTGATGTGCAGCTTGAGCTATATGAAAAGGGTGCAAGTTCGGTTGTATAGTGGTATCTTATGATTTTAGATAAACATATGCAATAATAGTATTATGAAAGAATTTCTTACAGAGCTAGAGGGCTCATTTAAAGGGGATATAGAAACAAATCAAGACACGTTAGAGCTTTACTCGCATGATGCTAGCATGTTTGAACTAATGCCAAAAGCTGTAGTTTTTCCACGGACAGACGAGGATGTAGAAGTGTTAGTTAGCCTTGCGGTAAAATACAAGAAGAAAATTCCTGGGCTTTCGCTAACTGGTCGCGGAGCCGGTACCGATATGAGCGGCGGTGCTATTAATGAGTCTGTGATTGTCGATTTTAAACGATATTTTACTGCAATCAAAGCGATTGACAACAAGAAAATGACTAGTGAGATGCAACCAGGTGTTATGTTCAAAGATCTTGATGATCAGGCTAAGAAAAAAGGCGTACTAATGCCGACATATCCAGCCTCACGTGACCTTTGTACAGTCGGTGGTATGGTAAATAATAATGCTGGTGGCGAAAAATCAATCGAATTTGGTAAAGTAGAGGACTTCGTTAAAGAGCTAGAGGTTGTTTTTGCAGATGGCGTAAAGCGGGTAGTTAAGCCACTAAATAAACGTGAGCTAGTTAAAAAAATGGCACAAAATGACTTCGAAGGTAAGGTTTACAAGCAAACCTTTGATTTACTTGATAAGCATTATGATGTAATTCAGGCTGCCAAGCCGAATGTCAGCAAAGATTCGACAGGCTATCATTTGTGGCGCGTTTGGAATCGAGAAACTGGTATTTTTGATCTGACACAGCTAATAACTGGTTCACAGGGGACATTAGGCTTAACGACTAACATAAAGTTTGGTATGACTAGCGCACGAAGTGATGAGGGTCTGCTTGTGATATTTATTAAAGACATGAAAAATCTCGGTAAGTTAATAGAAAAAGTAGTTGAACATAAGCCGTCACGATTTGAGTCATTTGACGATAATACAGTTTTTCTTTCTATGAAATTTATGCCAAAATTCCTTGGTTTTTTAGGACCAATTAAGTTTATAAAATTACTATTTAGTTTAATTCCTGAAGCTCTACTTCTATTTAAAGGTATGCCTCGACTTATCCTTATGGTTTCAATTAAGGGTAACTCACCAGATGAGGTCGCTAGCAAGATCCGTACTTTACATGAAGAGCTTGCCTCTGACGCAAAGCAGTACGGTATAAGTGGTTTTGAGGAAGCACCAACTGATCGAAAAGGTGAGAAGTTTTGGATTATGCGTCGGTATAGTTTCCAGATACTCAGAAGTAGCGTAAAAGACAAACATACCGCACCATTCATTGATGATTTAATCGTGAGACCAGAATATATGCCTGAATTCCTACCCAAACTTCGTAAAATTATTAAAAAGTATAAATTATTTGCAACCATTGCTGGCCATATGGGTGATGGTAATTTTCATATCATCCCTCTTATGAACATTCAACTAAAGGGTGAACGTAAGAAAATATTACCAGCAATGAAGGAAGTTAATAACCTTGTTCTGAAGTACGGTGGGTCACTTAGCGGTGAGCATAACGATGGCTTAGTTCGTGGACCATGGCTCGAGGCCATGTATGGTAAAAAGGTATTAGGAATCATGAAGGAGATTAAGACTATTTTTGATAAAGACGGGATGTTTAACCCCCGTAAGAAGACTGATGCCGATTGGGACTACAGCTTCTCTCATATCAGGAAAGAATTTTAGCACTCTTTACATTTGAGTGCTAATTTTTTATACTAATATTAGATGAGTAAACGTGATTACTATGAAGTACTTGGCGTCTCCAAAGGCGCTAGTGACGATGAACTGAAGAAAGCTTTTCGTAAAGCTGCAGTTAAGTATCATCCAGACAAGGATACTGGCGATGAGGCAAAATTCAAAGAAGTAAACGAGGCCTACGAGGTCTTAAAAGATAAGCAAAAACGACAGCGCTATGATCAGTTTGGTCACGCTGGTGTTGGTGGAGCATCTGGCAATGGTGCGGGCTATGGAGGTAATCCATTTGAAGGATTTGGTGGTGCTAGTTCACAAGGTTTTGAGTTTAATTTTGGTGACGGTGGTCTAGGCGATATTTTTGGACAATTTTTTGGTGGCAGTCAATCAACCCGAGGCCCACAGCGTGGTCGTGACGTTGAAGTCGAGATACAGTTAAGTTTCGAAGAGGCAATTTTTGGTGTTGAGCATCAGCTATCACTCGATCTGGAGGCCATATGCGAACACTGTGATGGTAGTACAGTTGAGCCTGGTAGTAGTATGAAAACCTGTGACACGTGTAAGGGAGCCGGTCAGCAGACCAGAGTTATGAATACGATGTTTGGTGCTATCCAGCAGGCTGTTACGTGTGAGACCTGCGGAGGAAAGGGAAAAATACCCGAGAAGGTTTGTACTGTCTGTCATGGTCGTGGTACGAAACGTAAAAAGCAAGATATTAAGGTCAAGATTCCGGCTGGTATAGATGACGGATCGACCATACGACTCAAAGAGCGTGGCGAAGCAATTGGCAATGGGCAGACTGGTGATCTATACGTCCATATCCGAGTGAAAGCCCATAAAAAATTCACTCGTGAGGGTGATCTAATACTGAGCGATGAACATATTAGTATGGTCGACGCGGCACTAGGTACCGAGATTGACGTCGAAACGGTTGACGGTATCGTTACGATGAAGGTACCTGCTGGCACCCAAAGTGGGACCGATTTTAAGCTATCAGGCCATGGTGTACCTCATTTACGTCGAGATAGTCGTGGCGCACATATCGTTCAGGTAATTGTTGATATTCCGACTAAACTTTCTAAGAAACAAAAAGAGTTACTGGAGCAGTTTGCCAGCCTGAAGAAGCATGGACTGTTCTCGTAGGTCTAAGAGTTTATAATTATATTTGTATGAGCCAAAAAACACTATTATTGGTAGGAACGAGTCGCGAAGAGATATCTCTACCCGCATTTCAGGCTGCATGTGAGGCATTGCAGATTCGACTAGAGTTTTCACTGTATGCAAAAGGAGAGGCACCGAAATTATATGGTGATATCATATATTTTCGTGACCCATTCAATATGGGTGCGAATGCCACTGCTAGCAAATTTATTTCATCTCTTGTAGCAGATAACCCCAACGCTGTATATGTTGATAATCTAAAGGCGTATGGTGATTTATTTTTTGAGGACAAACTTGTGCAGTACAATTATTTTTCTGACGTCATGCCTGTGACTAGTTTACTTACCCCAAAGAGTTATGATGCGGGTAACTACGATAGTGATAAGTATATAATTAAAGAACGCTTAAATGCTGGTGGCAAGGGCGTATTCTTTAATAAGGGTTTTGACTTTCAGGAAGATATATTCCTGTTGCAAGAAAAAATAAATATTGAGTATGATTACAGAATAATCTGTCTGAATAAAAAAATAATGCCATATGCACTTAAGCGTACAGCCAAACGTGATAATGATTCGGTAAGTAAGACAGTCGGTGTGCATGAACTGACTGAACTTGATATGAATTTTGCAAACAAGATACTCGAGCTAGCTCCAAGTTTTGACCTGATCGGTCTTGATGTTGCGGTCGCTGACGGCCGCCATTGCCTCATAGAAGCGAACCGAAGTCCACAGATAAAGATTTTTCAAGCTAGGACAGGTATAGATGTTATTGGTGAACTGTTGGCTAGTAAACTTGACTTACTACGATAAGGCATGGCGTTCTACTTGAGACATAATCATGAGCATATTGCGATGTTGTGAATCAGTTAGTGATAGTTTATTTGTTTCCATATTATTGACGTATTTTTGATCAATCACATAGCACTTTCCTTGGATAGCATAAAATGACTCCAGTGTTTCTTGTACGATTTTAGGTTTAATACTTGCTACATCGATGTCGCAAATCTTAGCAACAACTAGAGTTTCATACTTGCAGTCAAGATGAAGTAGATTATAAATTTTATCAGTATTGAGTTTGGTAATTAGATCACTGACGTATGGTTTTATTATGTCGAGATGCTTCTCAGCTGGTAGATTCTGATAGAATTGGCTAGCCCCAATAACGCAGTGCGTAATGAAATAGAAATAGAGAAGAAACTCTTCACTGTCGTCTAGTTTAAGCAGTTGCGATTGTTGTAGGACGCACTCTATGTCAATCGTCTCGCCTAGATAGTAGAGCTTGTATAGGAAAATGAAGTTAATGGCGTATGTTGACAGGTAGGCGATAGATTCTTTGTCATTCATAATATCTTCGTACGTAGTATGCAATTCATCACCGCCAACGATAGATGTGATTTCCTGTCGAATATCTATGTTAAACAACGATTCTGCTAGCACTCCTTCGATAAGGACTAAAGCGTGCTTGCGTATTTTTGGGTGTTTTTTTAAGTATGGAGCACGCTTTGTGGCACTGTTTTTGACAGGAAAGTCGTATAGCAAGGCTTTGTGTATAAGCTCTTTTTGCTGGGTTTTGTCACGGTATTTTTTGCCAAATAAATCTATAAGTTTGGCATGCGCTTGTTCTTTACCGCAAAAAAGGTACATGCGACTTAGAAATTGAATTTTATTGTAGTTGGGTAGTTCATTTAGGTGTTGTATGTACGTTGAATATGTTGATGCGACAATATTATCAAGGGTTTCATGCTGGATTTTTTGAAAGTCACCACTCTTAAGATTCATGAGTACATCATAGCAGAGTTATTCCCTGAATTAAACTTACCGCCGATACCTTAGGCAGGTAGAGACTTGAGGGTAGATTAATAATCTGGCTATGTCAGAATCGCTTGGTTTAGTAATTCGATGGTATTATAGTCTATAAGTTGTTCTCGGATCAGTTATCAAACTTCTAGGAAGAACTGATCATATTGCATTAAATAAAAATATGTGTTATAATAAAAAGTATGATCATGGATATTATTGGTGTATCTTCATTTCTCGATTTTATTGGTTATAAAAATCTGAAACAAATTCCAACACGTATCGATACTGGTGCCCGGACATCTTCGCTGTGGGCGAGTGACATCAATATTAGAGATGGTGAAGCAGTATTTAAGCTGTTTGGTCCTGATTCGCCATGGTACACTGGTAAAGTGGTGAGGCGTAAGATTATAGAGTGGCGCGAGGTAACTAGCTCAACTGGACATGTTCAGAAGCGTCCAGTTGTTGGTATGTCGATTCACATACACGGGAAGAGACTTAATGCTAAATTTACACTTTCAGATCGTTCGACCCAGACTTATCCTATACTTGTCGGACGGAATACGTTGCGTGGTAATTTTCTAGTTGATTGTAGTAATCCAGGAGAAGCTAAATTGTATAAATACCCAGAAGAGGCGACAGAATTCACGGGAAGCGAGGTTAAATGAGGATAGCTATCCTATCAAACGGTCCAGGTAATTACTCAACAAAACGCCTTAAAGAAGTGGCTTGCGCGCGCGGTCATGAAGTAAAGGTTATTAAATACCGTGATTGTTATGCTTCGATCGAGCAAAATAACCCAACTGTGAGCTATAAAGGAGAGGACTTAGAAGGTTTTGATGCGATAATTCCACGTATTGCTAGTCATATGACTAGATATGGTACTGCTATAGTTAGGCAACTTGAGATGCAGGGTATTTATACAGTTTCAGGATCTCTAGCTATAAATCGCTCTAGAGATAAACTCCGTAGTATGCAAGTACTTGCGAAAGCAGGCGTGGGCATACCTAAAACTGTTGTTTCACGTAATTCAACAGATATCGACGACTTACTCGAAAAGTTGGGTGGTACACCGGTGATAATCAAGCTCGCGAGAGGTACTCACGGCAATGGTGTAGTGCTGGCCGAGTCTAAAAAAGCTGCTAAATCTGTTCTCCAGGCGTTTTATCTCAGTAATGAAGATGGCACCAACGTGCTGATACAAGAATTCATCGAAGAGTCTGCCGGTACTGATATTCGAGCCTTTGTGGTAGGCGGTAGAGTGGTTGCAAGTATGAAACGCCAGAGTCTTGACGACGATTTCCGATCAAATCTACATAAAGGCGGCGAGGGTGTGGCTATCAAGCTTACTGAAGAAGAAAGAAAAATGGCCACCAAAGCCGCCAGAGCTATGGGCTTAAACGTAGCGGGCGTCGACATGATGCGTTCAAGTCGAGGCCCGTTAGTTCTTGAAGTTAATGCTAGCCCTGGCTTTGGGATAGAGACCTATACTAAGCGAGATGTCACTACACCAATCATTGAATACGTAGAGCAAAACGCCAAACGTCGTCCGAAAAAAGACAAAATCGGCGCATAAGTCATAGTTCTGAGCGAGTGATATACTAGGGGTATGAATGTGTTAATGGTTTTCGGTGCCGCATTACTGATATTATTTATACTAGCCTATCTGACAAAGCGTAGATTTGGTGTGCTTGGCCTAGCATTAGCTGCTGGTTCAATGATGAGTGACTTGTGGGCGCAGACACTTACTCCGATAGTCGCTGAAGTTGGCGTAAAGGTGAGCGTGCCACCTTTGATCACTCTCGTATCAATCATTTTAGTTTTATTACCGGCTGTAGTATTGCTTTTTGGTGGCCCTAGTTACAAACATACCGGAGAAAGACTGATCGGTGCAGCTCTTTTCGCAGCGCTAGCTTTTGCTCTTCTAGTCGAGCCACTCGGGTCGGCATTATCTCTGGACGGTTCAAACCTAGAGCTTTATAAATTCTTTTATGACTACAGAGTATATATCATCACAGCTGGACTAATCGTGGCTCTGGTAGATATTTTATTTACAAGAACCTCAAAGCACCACAAGCGTTCGACTCACTAAGTTATAGATGCTTGGTAGATAGTCTCGATAGAACTTGCAATTGTGGCGTTGAATTCTTCATCAGATTGGCTCGCACTAAGCCCTTCGGCGAGCGCTCGACTGAAGCTTGCAATCATACCGTTGTTTTCGGCCAGCTTTTGATTGGCGAGCACTCGTGGATACCCACCAGATAAAGCTACTACTCTGACTACATTTTTATGAGCCATTAGCTCACTATAGAAATTAGCCTCAGTAGGTAGAGTTAGCTTTAGTATTACTGGTTGCGTTTGTTCGTCAAGCGCTTCGATTAGTTTTGATTTCAGAATCTGCTCAGCTTCAGCTTTGTCTGGAGCATTAATGTCAACCTCTGGCTCAACAATTGGCATTAGACCATAGGATAGTATTTGGTTCGCAATTTTAAATTGCTGATCAACGACTGTAGCAATTCCAGTTGGATTGGCAGATTTAATGACTGAACGCATCTTTGTACCAAATATACCAGCTGTGATTGCGCGCTGAAGCAGATCATCAAGTTCTGGTATTGGCTTTAGTAGCTGAACACCGTTTTGTTCGTCAGCTAGGCCTTTATCAATCTTTAGGAACGGTACTATATTACGATCTTGCCATAAATAAGCCGCCGTTGACTTGCCATTTACCTGTCGATCCATTGTATTTTCAAAAAGGATTGCTCCAATGATCTTGTCACCGCTAAATGACGAGGCTGTCATAATACGAGTTCGCATTTCATGTACTTTTGTAAACATCTCTTCCTCGCCAGAATACTCACTCTCGCTAATGCCGTATTCGGCAAGTGCTTTTGGTGTACTTCCGCCACTCTGATCAAGTGCTGCAATAAAGCCTTTTGCGCTACGCATTTTGTCTAATTGTTCTTGGTTCATGTTCCCTCCAAATTGGTTTGTTTTAACTATTGTATCATTATTGACAAACACCTTCGGAAGGTGCTAATATTTGCAGAGTGCATGCTATGGGCCCATAGCTCAGCTGGTTAGAGCACCTGCCTTTTAAGCAGGGTGTCGTGAGTTCAAGCCTCACTGGGCCCTCCAAGCTCAAAAAATCGTTCCATCTAACACTAGTAGACATACTATGATTAAATAGCCGCTGAGGCTCTTTTTTGTTATCATTAGGTCGTGTCATATAAGACCAAAAAATTCAATTCAAAGCAACTTGCGTTTCAAGAGATATTTGTAGGTACTCTTATTTATGTAAATGGTACTCGGTTTTTTTAATGACTACACTGAGATTGTTTATGTAATGAGCTTCTCAACGGTATTCTTTGCTAGTATCGTCTTAGAAATACTTACCTATTTGGCATTTCAAACAAAAGGTTTAGTTATAGCCTGGCTGAAAGATCGTACAGGAAGTTTGTATCGTATAGTCATGTTCTTTTGCGTATGGCTTGTAATGTTCTTGTCTAAGTTTATTTTCATTTGGACGCTAGACTTTTTATTTGGTGACTATATAAATATCAAAGGCTTCTTCGGAATATTACTAGTTGTTTTATGTGTAACTCTTATTCATAAGCTTTCATATAGAATCTTCATCAAGCTAGGATAAATAATATATAAGGCTCTGTGTTAATTCAGCTGCAAGGATAGTCTGTAAAGTTGGTGAGCTGACTTATTAGTGGATACGTTAGGTATAATTAGCCTATGCATCGTTTTGTAGCTACTAAGCTTCACTATTCATGGTTTATCGCCTGGTTGTCCGCAGGGGTAGTAGCGGGCATTTTTTTGTCACAGTATAGTTATCAAAGTGGTTTTGACTCATTTGTATGGCTGATAGTCGGCCTAGCTTTATTTTTATTGACTGTTTGGAAGCAGCAGTTCTGGATGGTTTTGTTGGCAGTATTGGCCGGAGTAATTATTGGTTTATGGCGTGGTTCGGTTACGCAGCATCAACTCCAGGATTACTCGCAATTATATGGGCATAATATTGAATTTAAAGGGAGAATTTCTGATGATCTAGAAAAAAATAAACAAGGTAAGTCAACAGTTCATCTAGATGATATTTCTGTAACTGGCCGACGACTACCCGGCCAATTATGGCTAACTATTGACCCAGTAAAAGACTTAAGGCGGGGGGATATAATAGTAGTTTCTGGTCTATTCAATCAGGGTTTTGGAAGCTTTAAAGCGTCAGTGTACAACGGTAAAATTATTAAAGTTAAGCGCCCAATGCCGGGGGATCTAGCCTTAGAAGTCCGTGATTGGTTTGCTGATGCCGTGAGAAGAGTAATTACTGAACCTGAAGCCTCACTAGGGATTGGTTTTTTAGTTGGGCAGAAGGGAGATTTACCTTCAGAGCTAGAGGAGTCGCTCAGGCTCGCTGGGCTAACACACATAATAGTAGCTAGCGGGTATAACTTAACGATACTAATCAGACTTACCAGGCGATTATTTGTAAAAATTTCAAAATATCTAACTACACTAGTGTCATCCTCACTAATATTGTGTTTTATTGCAGTTACTGGCATGAGTCCAAGTATGAATCGAGCCGGACTAGTGGCAGGACTGAGTTTACTAGCTTGGTACTACGGGCGAAAATTTCACCCATTCGTACTTTTAATTTTCGTAGCTGCGGTCTCCCTTATGATAAATCCAAACTATGCCTGGGGTGATTTGGGCTGGCAATTAAGTTTTGCAGCCTTTGCTGGGGTAATGATACTTTCGCCTTTACTCCAACGATACTTTTTTGGAGATAAGAAACCCGGTCTGATGCGACAGATTATTGGAGAAACAATCTCAGCGTTTATCGTTACTTTACCAATTATAGTCTATACTTTTGGCTATTTTTCAAACGTGGCAATAATTGCAAATATACTTATTTTACCTCTACTTCCACTAGCTATGCTATTAGTGTTTTTAAGCGGTATTTTATCGCTAGCAGTACCAGCAATTGCTTGGCTAGTGGCTGTCCCAGCCCAATGGCTGCTTCAGTATATGACATTTGTTGCTAGTACTTTGGCTCATTTCGATTGGTCAATCACTGAGACTAAGATTTCAATTTGGGCAGTAGGTGCAACTTATTTGACTATCATTTTCGCTTGTTTGTACATGTCGTATGTCACTAAGTACAATCTAAGGGACAGTAACCTTATAGATTAATCTGATATAATATTATCCATGGCAGGACATAGTAAATGGAGTAAAATTAAACGTGACAAGGGTGCAAACGATGCTAAGCGAGGTGCTATTTTTACAAAACTTGGTAATCAGATCGCACTAGCGGCTCGTGCTGGCGCCGATCCAGATATGAATCCAGCACTAGCTTTGGCTATCGATAAGGCAAAATCTGCCAATATGCCGAATGCTAATATCGAACGTAGTATCGCAAGGGTTGCTGATAAAAATGCAAAGACACTTGAAGAGGTAACCTATGAAGGTATGGGCCCTGGCGGTATTGGACTGATGATCGAAGTTGCGACTGATAATAAGAATCGAACATTACCGGAAATTAAAACTGCTTTGATAAAGAATGGCGGAAGACTTGCAGATGCTGGCAGCGTAGCGTTCCAGTTTAGTCGAAAAGGAGTAATTGTAGTTGATGGTGCGGACGAAGTGACCTTATTAGCAATCTTAGAATCAGGCGCCGAAGACGCCAAGGAAGACGACGGAGAGACAATTGTATACACCGATGCTAAAGATCTAATGAAAGTTCGTGACAATCTAAAAGCCAGCGGTCTAGGTATAAAAGATGCCGAGTTAGCATATGTTCCCAATACCTTAGTTCAAATTAGCGACGACGAAATAGTTAGTAAATGTATGAAATTGCTCGATGTGTTAGATGATTTATCTGACGTAGTTAATATTCATACGAATGCCGAACTTTAATCGTCTAGCTGATATACCCAAAACTTATAGAATGTAGTATTATTGCAATAATGAGAAAAACATTAGCATGTTTTGCATTTATACTTGGGATAGTGATCACTTCTGCTCCAGTCAAAGCGATTGATGGCAGCACAGTATCTAACCCTAAAATTGTAATTAGTGAAGTTAAAGTAGGCGGTGGTCTAGAGCCGAAAGAGTTTGTAGAATTTTACAATGTATCTAATCAGCCAGTGGACGTAGGAGGCTGGGTAGTGGAATACTTAAAAGCTGATGTCGTAATTAGTGATTGCTCGTTATTCCCATGGGTATCAAACTTATCCAGCGACGTAAAGACAGTTGAGTTTGCAGCTGGTACAGTTATTGAACCCAGAGGGACGATTATGATTAATAATCTTATTATGAATGACAGTAAATCAGGTAGTATCAGACTTGTCCAGCCAGCAGGTGATGGCATGACACAAGATAGGTTACATGACAATGTGGGTTGGGGAGCTAGTGCGACCTGTTTTGAAACACAATCAGTTTCATTAATTCCCCAGTCTCAAAGTATCAAGCGGAAGTTTAGTCTCGATGGATATCCAATCGATTCAGATAACAATAAGAATGATTTTTCCGACATTCTAGAGATGCCAACACCCAATATTACTCCAGCTGTCCAACAAGCTGATTTATGTCTCAATATTGATGGAGTGCAGTCTGAAGTGCCGCCAGGAATGGGTCTAGACAATGCAAGCGGTGAGTGTATTGCTCCGCAACCAGTTTGCGATCAACTAATGAACAAAGTCAAAATTTCAGAAATACTACCAAACGCTACGGGTTCTGATGAAGGTAAAGAATTTATTGAATTTATTAATCAGTCAGACTTAGCTGTTAGACTAGATGGATGCAGACTACAGATTGATAATAAAACGCCGATTTCATTAGATAGTCTTGAAATCAAGCCCAATGGCTTCTTAAGTATATTTAATAAAGAATTAAGCTTTTCATTGACGAATAGCTCAGCTAGCAGAGTGTTTTTACTATCGGAGAATTTAGAAATCGACAGCATAGAGTACCCAGCGAACTTACCAGATGACAAAAGTTATGCATTGTTAGATGGAATGTGGCAAGAGACATACAAAGCTACGCCTGGCGAGACCAATGTTATTCAGGAGTATCTACCATGCCCAGATGGACAAGAACGTAACCCCAGTACGGGTCGGTGTGTAGCTCAAGCGGTAGCTTCAAATAGTAATCTGGTGGCTTGCGATGCTAATCAATATCGTAATCCTGAAACTAATCGGTGTAAGTTGATAGAAGTAGATTCATCAAGCTTAATACCCTGTGCCGATAACCAATACAGAAACCCTGATACTAACCGATGTAGGACAATATCAAGTGTTGCGTCAATCTTAAAACCGTGCGACCAAAATCAATACCGAAATCCACTGACGAACAGATGTAGAATGATAAGTAGTGCATCGACTACACTGATACCGTGCAAGCAAAATCAAGAACGTAACCCTATAACTAATCGTTGCCGTATAAAATCTGCTAGTGCTGCAGCAAAGGCTCCCTTTGGGGTAGAGCCGGTTATAGAAACTGGCAAAGGTTTTGTCGGCTGGTGGGCACTAGGTGGGGTCGGCGGGCTAGCAGTTGGCTATGCGGGTTGGGAGTGGAGACGAGAAGTGAGTAGTGCTATTAAGAGAGTGTCCTCTCTCCTCGGTGGTAAAGGTCTGGGCCAATGAGAGTCATCGGTATCGACCCCGGTACTGGTATCCTGGGCTTCGGAGTTATAGATGTAGCTGGTAGAAACGCGATGAAACTTATTACAGCGGGTGTAATAAGGACACCAGCGCATACCCCATTGCCAGACAGACTAGAAGAGATATATGATGGCCTTAGTCAAATAGTTAAAGAAACTAACCCTGTAGTTATGAGTATAGAAAAATTATTTTTTGCACAAAATATTACTACTGCGATCAGCGTTAGTCATGCAAGAGGTGTAGCTATGCTAGTGGGGCAGCAAGCGAAGCTAGAGATAGCCGAATATACCCCACTACAGATCAAGCAAACTCTGACAGGTTATGGCAGGGCGAGTAAAAAACAAATGCAGGAGATGGTTAGAGTGCAGCTTGGGTTAAGCGAACCGCCTAAGCCAGATGATTGCGCTGATGCATTAGCTGCGGCAATGACGTATAGCTGGATGAGCTAACGATTACCTTTTCTAGCCAATTAACGTATAATTGTAAGATATGTATCGAAAAGGTAAGTATACAAAAAAACGCGGTCTTGTGAGCGGTGCTAAATATAACTTTAAAAGGTTTAAGAAGTGGTGGAGATCTAAGCCACTTTGGAAGAAACTAGTTTATGTACTGGCACCGATTATTCTATTTCTGGTTATCGTACCAGTTGCAACCTATATTTATTTCTATAACGATATTGGCAATGTCGAACGGCTTCTTAACAGTAACAATACAGGTGTAGCATTATATGATAAAAATGGCAAAAAATTCTTCAGTACCGGTAATTCGGCACATCGTGAGCTACTTCCACTTGATAAGATGTCGGTTTATATTAAACATGCGCTGATAGCATCTGAAGATAAAGATTTTTATAAACATAGTGGATTTTCACCGTTCGGAATCATGAGAGCAATGTACTCGAATATACTAGCAAGGGGGATCAAGGGTGGTGGAAGTACTATCACTCAGCAACTTGCAAAAAATACATTATTAACTAAAAATCGAACTTTCCTTAGAAAATACCAAGAGCTAACAATAGCAATGGTTATAGAGCAGCGCTACAGCAAAGATGAAATACTTAGTATGTATCTTAACTCAGTGTATTTTGGTGAAAATGCTTTTGGTATTGAAGCGGCAGCAAAGACCTATTTTGGCAAGAAACCGTCTGAGCTTAACTTGGCTGAAAGTGCAATGTTGATTGGATTATTACCAGCGCCCAGCGCCTACTCTCCTATATCAGGTAATATTAAATACGCTAAAGAGAGACAAACCTACGTACTGGGACGAATGAAAGAAGAGAAGTTCATAACAAAGGAGCAGCACGATAAGGCAATCGATACAAAACTGAAGTATGCAAAGCCAACCGATATAGTAAACGAGGCACCCCATTTCACTGAAAAAGTACTCGAGGAGCTATATGCAAAGTATGGTGAGGAGAAAGTCAACCGTTCCGGGTATCAGGTAAAAACTACATTAGATCTACGCACACAGAAAATTGCTCATGATGCAGTTCAAAATCATATAGATTTTATCAAAGCGAATGGTGGTAGTAATGCTAGCGTTACCGTAATCGATCCAAAAAACGGCACAATTAGAGCTATGGTTGGTAGCGTTAATTACAATAATAAGAAGTTCGGTAGAGTGAACATGACGACTACACCACGTCAGCCTGGAAGTAGCTTTAAGCCAGTTTATTATTCGCAAGCCCTCGCAGATGGAATAATAACGCCAACAACCGTTTTTATTGATAAGCCAACTGATTTTGGCGGGGGATATATGCCAAAGAACGCTAGCTTACAGAACTATGGCAAAGTATCGGTACGACAAGCACTGAATTGGTCATTAAATATACCAAGTGTCATGGTTATGCAGAAGTATGGTATCCAGAAATCGATATCTGGTGCCAATAAACTAGGCCTCAAATCATTAAACAAAACGACAGATTATGGCCTAGCTTTGGCATTAGGAACTGCAGAGATATCCCAAGTAGACATGGCTAATGCTTATGCGGCATTTGCAAACGGTGGTCGACAGTACGATACGTCAACAATTGAAAATATTGAGGATAAATACAATAGTGTGATATTCTCTGCATCACCAGAGAGTCATAGGAGTATTTCGGAGCAAGGTGCATATTTGATATCGAATATTTTGTCAGACAATTCCGCCAGGGCAAGAGTCTTTGGCAATAGTCTAAATGTGACTGGAACAGACTATCAAATCAAGACTGTAGCAGTTAAAACCGGTACGACGGAGAACGCAAGAGACGCATGGACAATTGGGTATACTCCGGATATTGCAACTGCTGTCTGGGTTGGTAATAATGATAATACACCTATGCAGAATGGTGGCTCGAGTATGGCTGGACCTATATGGCAGGAAATAATGAGTAAGCTTATTGGAAAAAGTAATCCAAAATTTGTTCAACCCTCTGGCGTAGTAAAAGCAACTGTATGTTCAGATATTGGTAGGTTATCTGACGTGTTCCTGGTGTCTCATGTTCCGAATAAAACCGGCTGTGTCGATAAAAAAGAAAGTAAAAAACCAGACATTAACAAGAACGAAAAACCTACCGATACAAAACTACCGTGTAATGTTGCTGGAAAAGAAAAACTGGCCGCAAACGATCCTAACTGCAAAGAAGAATTCTGTACAATTACAGGAAAAGAACATTTGGCAAAAAATGATCCTAGCTGCAAGCCTGATACGGACCCTTCAGAGATAGATACAGATGGGGATGGGGTGGTTGATTCAACCGATAAATGTCCTGACACTAATCAAGGCGAGGTTGTAGATACTGACGGATGCTCTACGCCAAGTGTCCCAGTTACACCCTGAGTGGTATACTTAGTATATGATTGCACATATAAACGGCGAAGTAGTCGAGAAGATACTCGGTAGTCTAATAATAGACGTCAATAACATAGGTTACGAGATTCAAGTTCCACAGGGTGAGTACGAGAGTTTAATACTCGGAGATAGAATTAAACTTTACACTTATCATCATATTCGTGAGCAGTCAGAGGAATTATTTGGCTTTACCTCTTTAGCTGGTAAAAAATTATTTGAGTTGTTAATTACGGTACAGGGCGTTGGACCGAAGGCAGCAATCTCGATACTGAGCCTAGGCAATAGTGAGGCGGTACGTAATGCTATTGCGAATACTGATAAAGATTTTATAGCCAGAGCAAGCGGTGTGGGCAAGAAGACAGCCGAGAGGGTAGTAGTCGACTTATCTGATAAAGTCGGACTCGCTTTGAGACGGGATAACGATGCCATAGGTAACTCACAACTTATATCGAGTAGTGATGAGGCGCACGAAGCTTTAATGGCCCTGGGCTACAGTCTTGGTGATGCAAGTATCATGCTCGAGGGGGTATCAACTGATCTTAGTACGAGCGAGCGCGTTAAAAAGGCTTTGCAACAATAATATTGAACTATAAGAGATTTTAGAATATGGCGATTGAACGAATTGTGAACTCTACATTACCATCTAACGATGACAATAATGATGAGAATCAGATTGAAATAACTTTACGTCCACAAAGTTTTTTAGAATATATTGGGCAGGAAAGGTTAAAGAAGAATCTCAAATTAGCTATTGAGGCAGCGAAGAAGCGAGGAGACACGATGGATCATGTCTTATTGTACGGCCCGCCTGGTCTCGGCAAAACTACCATGGCTACAGTAATTGCTAATGAGATGGGAGCTGGTCTTAGGGTTACGGCAGGCCCAGCAATCGAAAGATCTGGAGATTTAGCTAGTATACTCACAAACCTACAAGACGGAGATATACTATTTATTGATGAAATACATCGGCTTAATCGCGCAGTTGAGGAGATTTTATACAGCGCCATGGAAGACTATAAGCTGGATATAGTAATTGGAAAGGGTCCGGCAGCACGAAGCGTTAGGCTGGATCTGCCAAAGTTTACAGTAATTGGGGCAACTACTCGAACTGGCGCATTAGCTGCACCATTGCGTGACCGATTTGGGCACATCCATCGTCTTGAATTCTATACAACAGGAGAAATACAGAAGATTATCGAGCGTTCAGGAAATATATTAGGTGCAAATATACAGATTGAAGCTGCAGAAATGCTTAGCACTCGGGCCCGATTGACACCCCGTATAGCTAATCGGCTTTTGAAACGTGTCCGCGACTACGCAGACGTTAATGGTGACGGTATAATCGATACATCGATGACCGAGGGGGCGCTAATTATGCTTGAGATCGATCGGCTTGGGTTGGACGCTGCAGACAGAAACCTATTGCAGCGGATGATCGAGATGTACGATAGTCGACCAGTGGGGCTGAACACCCTGTCTGCATTGACTGGAGATGAGGCCAGTACTATAGAAGATTTTTATGAGCCATATTTATTACAAATTGGTTTTATTGAGCGAACTCCCCGAGGAAGATTAGTCACACCACGTGCTCGGAAGCATCTAGTTGATAGTAGTCAAGAATGGTATAATACTACCGATGAATCCACAAGATTATAATAGTCCAGTCGCGTATGATGCTCAAGGAAGGCCACTATATGCACATCCGCCCGAGTCTACATCAAAACAGTCGACTACAAACGTAAGGTCTGAGATTCCATCGCATGTTACAAACGCCGCTATCTCACAAGATGGTTATGGTTTTGATCCTGTCACGCGCGTCCAACTCAGTAATGAGCCGGACGTAAGACACATGATTCGCCCTGTTGAGCCAAGTAATATTCCATTATCCGATCAGATAATCCAAAAACATGAGAGTTCAAAACGTCTATTTCCAACACTAAACCTTTCGAGTGGTGAGCATGTTCTGTTGGTTGTCCATCGTCATCCAATTGGCCTAGCTATACCAATAATCACTACTGCAATAGTATTGATTCTAATACTAGCTTTAGTTGTAGGCTATCCATTCTTTATGGAGAAAACGATGGTAAAAATGGGATCAAACACAGTTATTTCGTATGATGCTATACTGCTAATTAGCTCACTGTTTGCTATACTGGTGTCTATTTTTGGATACATTGCAGTTTGGATTTATCAACGAAATAGATTTTTTCTTACAAATGAGAGTGTGATCCAGGAGATTCAGGCTAGTCTATTTGCACGTCACGAACAAACTGT
The DNA here is from genome assembly GCA_020428315.1 of Candidatus Saccharimonadota bacterium. Classification (GTDB taxonomy): domain Bacteria; phylum Patescibacteriota; class Saccharimonadia; order Saccharimonadales; family Saccharimonadaceae; genus JAGQNA01. The sequence continues at coordinate 24,192 of JAGQNA010000005.1, read as the reverse complement.
TAGCCTGGGCAGCATTGAAGATGTTAGCTTTAAGAAAGTTAATATCCTTGAAACAATCTTTGATTTTGGTACTATTCGACTTAGTACAGAAGGTGAGGAAACTACCTACAAGTTTCATTATGTTGAGAATCCTAAAAAACAAGTTGCCATCTTAAACGACGCTGTTGAGGCATTCAAGAATGGTCGACCAGTTTCCTTATCTCACGACAATTAACCTAATAACTCTACTATTGACGGTTTTGTTTAACGAAATCAGCTTCTTTTTCTAAGATTGCTCGTAACTTATAGCCTTTACACTTTCCATCAACACAATTAACTGGCTCATACCTGTAATTAGATTCACTCGTTCCAAGCCTATGACCATCAGGGTCAGTCAAGATCGTATTGTCTATACCGGGCAGGGTCTCACTGGTAATTTGCTGAGGATAAGATCTATGTTTTGGGAAGTATATATCCTCAAGATTATAATATAGTGAGTTTATAGTTGATTTGCGGATATTATTACGGTTTGTTATTTGCAGATTGGTTAGTTGTGTGTAGACCACAACAGCAACGACAATAGCTATTAAAATAACAGAAAAGATTTCTATGACTGTAAAACCGCGATGTTTCATTAGAATAAGTATAGCAAATCTTGTACAATAGAACTATAACAATGGAGGTATACAGTATGGCAAAGAAAGATGATTCTACGCAGAAAACCGATGCTAATCAAGAAAGTAAATTGAAAGCACTTGGGCTAGCAATGGACCAAATTACCAAACAATTTGGCGACGGGTCTATTCGCAAACTTGGTGATAATTCGTCGGTTAACGTAGAATTAATTCCGTCCGGAGCACTATCTTTAGATTTGGCACTCGGGGGAGGTTATCCAAAAGGCCGGATTATCGAAATTTATGGTCCTGAAAGCTCAGGTAAAACAACCTTGACGCTACATGCTATTGCCGAAGTCCAGCGCAAGGGTGGTACAGCGGCTTTCATTGATGCTGAGCATGCGCTTGATCCAGCCTATGCAAAGCGACTTGGCGTGGATACTGACAACTTACTAGTCAGTCAGCCCGATAATGGTGAACAAGCGTTAGAGATAGCCGAAACACTAGTGCGATCTAATGCGGTCGATCTGGTGGTAGTTGACTCAGTTGCAGCACTGGTGCCGCAGGCTGAAATTGATGGAGATATGGGTGATAGCCATATGGGCCTACAGGCACGTCTGATGAGCCAAGCGTTACGTAAACTTACAGGTATAATTAATAAATCAAAAGCCACTGTTATATTTATTAATCAGATTCGCATGAAAATCGGTGTAATGTTTGGTAATCCTGAGACTACTACCGGTGGTAACGCTTTAAAATTTTACGCTTCGGTTCGTCTAGATATTCGACGGATTGGTCAAATCAAAGTAGGTGATGATATTAAAGGAAATCGCACCAAGGTTAAGGTAGTTAAGAATAAGATAGCACCGCCGTTTAGAGTCGCTGAATTCGATATTATGTATAATGAGGGTATTAGTAACACTGGCGACATCTTGGACCTTGCGGCTCTACACGGTATTGTTGAGAAATCTGGTGCATTCTACAAATATGGCGGTGAAACAATCGGACAGGGTCGCGATAAAACTAAGGAGTATCTAAAAACTAATCCTAAAGCTTTAAAGGACATTGATAGTCTGGTCCGCAAGAAGGTTGCTGAACAAGAAGTCTAAGTTGCTGGGGTAAATAGTGTAGTTAGTTAGATCTCGGTTGTTTGTGTTGAGCCAATGACCAATACCAAAGGAAGCGATAGTATGAAAATAACTAGCATATCAGTTCAGCAAAATAATCCGGGCCGTGTGAATGTAGCAATTGATGGAAGTTATAGCTTTAGTCTAACAATCCCACAGCTTGCTAACTATAGCCTTAAGGTAGACCAAGTTCTAAGCGGTGAAAAGCTTGAGCTATTAAAGAGTGAAAGCGAATTCGGTAAATTGTATACCAGAGCTCTTGATTTTTGTCTCATACGACCACGAAGCAAGAAAGAAGTACGGGATTATTTGAGCCGCAAAGCCATAGACAGAAGATATAAAGACAGAAACAGTGGTGAGTTAAGAACTAGACCAGGTATTAGCCAGAGTATTTTAGATAGGGTCTTCACAGAGCTAGTAAGTAAAGGATACCTAGATGATGTTAAATTTACAAAGCTATGGATCGAGAATCGTAATATAAAAAAAGGAACTAGCCTAAGAAAACTTCGGTCAGAGTTAATAGCTAAAGGTGTTGCAGGTTCAATTATCGATGACCAGTTCAGCCAATCAACACGAGATGATCTCTCAGAGCTGCAGAAAGTAATTAGAAAAAAATACTATAAATATGAGGATAAGCAAAAATTAGTTCAATACCTAGCTCGCAATGGATTTGGGTATGATGACATTAAAGACACTATTAAAGAATTCCAAAGTAATCTTACTTAGGCTGGATCACTTCAGCTTGAGGGGAGGTGCTCCTAAATGGATTAGCATAGACAGTAGTAGATTTTTTAGCTGGACTAGGCTGGCGATCATCACTTTCTATAATAATTGAAGTTCTATTTACTTCAACTACCTGGGTTCTGTCAATTATTAATTCCGTATCTACGAAGCTCTTCAGTAGGGGACGTTTAATATTAAGTTGTTTTATTAAGAAGCTGTGCGGCTCTAGTGAATAATTGATTACCTTACCTAATTTAGTTTTTTTGGTGTCGTAGGCGGATAGACCCATAAGATGAAAATTTAAATTATACACCTCTTTTAGCTTTATGATATCATCTAACAATACAAATTCGTCGTTACTGTCAACTATTAAGCCAAGACTACTGTATTCTCGAATATCCTGGACAAGTAAGAATACTTTATCATCACTCAGCAAAGATCCACGGAGCTCGAAAGCCATAACAGATAAATTATGCGGGTTGATTATTATCCTGGTGGTTTCGGCTAATTTACCGCCTGTCTGTAAGCTCATGACAGGTGTTTTAATAAATTTATCTCGAGCGATCAGCATAAGCTTAGTATACTCTCTTATCGTTTATAGCCGCAACTATTCATCGTAGAATGGGTTTACTCTTCCATTTGGCAATGGCTCTAGTTTATCATTAGCATTCTTCAGGGAGTCAATCCTGTCGATTGTATTCTCGTCGAATCCTTGTACTGTGGTAGCTGTATCTTGAGGGCTAACACTGTCCGTGGCTGTGACGATGCTGATGGTGATTAGAAGTCCTACCGCTAGCAGGGAGCCAATTAGAATAAAGAATATTAACGCATGATATCTACCAAAAAAGTGAGTAATACTTTTAGCTATTGAGGATAAGTCAAGCGATTTTTTCATAGTTACCTTACGTACACCTCTATCAAGAATGAGTCGGAACTCACTGCCTGGTTATTGGCTTGTTTGCTGTCAGCTGCTGATCGACTTATACTAACGTTTGATATCTGCATTTTTTTACTATTTCCCTCAATCTTACGGATAAAAGTAATAAGATTCTTGTAGGGAACAGGGCTTTTTATAGCAGCGGTAACAGACTTTGACTTCAACGTTGATACTGGGGTAGCAGAATCTGCGTTTCCAGCTGGACTTGTTGGAGATGTAGCAGGCCCAGGTGCCGGTGTCGTGCCAGCTGTAGGCGCTGCTGAAGCTCCTTCAACAAAAGTATAACTAACTATATTTATGCCGCTTTCAGCAGCAATTTTTGAAAGTGAATCGATAATATCATTTTGATACTTATATTTTTTACTCTCTGCAACGATATGTTCTGCCTTGTCCTGGCTTGATTTATGTTCGTCTAAATAAACTTTCATCTTACTTAGTGCACTCAGCTTCTCCTCGCTAGCTGATGCCTCGCTATTTAGTTTACTAATTTCTTGTGATTTAGTCCTAAGTAGATTTTGTACAAAGTAGAATCCAGCAGACCCAAGACCAATTAATGCAATAAGACATAACACTAGAACAATACGAAAGAGCTGAGCATTCATCTTGGCAGACTTCATCTACATCACTCCTTTATTTATAGTTACATTGATCAGCACCTGAATTGGATGGGTGTTGGCTGATGTAGATCCACCTGAGTTATTATCTGATGTTTCCTGTGGGGTTATTGATTGAAAATGTACATCTGAGAATAATTTTTTGTTATTTTCGAATCTTGACTTAAGATTGACAGCATCTTTCATCGTCTTAGTATGTGCCGATAGTGTAATCGGCGTACCGAGTGATTTTGAATCTAACGTAAGACTATCAATATAGACGCCTTTAGGTAGCACCTCAGCTATCATTAGTATGAGTTTTGAATATTTAACTTCCTTATCTAGTATTTGTTTTGCTGTTGCTAGGTTGGATTTAAATTTTTCTGATTCACTAACTGTGGATGAAAACCTAGCTGCGTCTTTTTCTGCACTTGCGACCCGCTCCTCTGCTGAGGCATGCATGCTTAATTGAACAACGTAGGCCATAACTATTATGCTAGCAAGGACAATTATCGCGATGAATACCATAAAAATATAACGAATAAGTATATAATTTGCATAACCAGCGTGTATTTCTTTTCGGTTATTGTCAGGTAATAGGTTGATCATTGTCTTACTTCCTCTGGGTCTATCGAAGCTAGACCAGCTACAGTGATATATCGTGGTCGAAATTGTTTTGCAGGTTGAGGCAATTTACCAAAATTTAGTTTTTGCCATGGGCTAGCTACACGGGCCGGCATAACTAGGGAGTTTGTAAAAAAATCTCCGATCCCAGGAATATTACTTCCTCCACCCACTACTAATACTTGCTCCAGTTTAGTTTTTGTATCTAGCCTTTCATTGTAATAGCGGATCACTTTTCTAGTTTCATTAAGAATTGCATTTAAGCTGGGCTCAAGAGCAGCACGTAATTTTTTTTGACGTGGCCCATAGGAAAGGCCATTTATAATTTTTAATTGGTGCGCCTTCTCAAGCGAGACGCCAAGTTTTTTAGCGATATCAAGTGTAAAGGTGTTGCCACCTTGACTTATGCTTCCAGTTACCTTTATGATGTCATCAAGAATAGCGATATCTGTCGAGGCTGGTCCAATATCGATAATTACTGTTGGTAGATGACCGTCTTCAGTACGGTTTAGTAAGCGTGCAACAGAGCTTGTGCTTGGTTCAACCGCACAGACACGAAGATTGACGCCCTCCGCGGCACCTATGAGGTTATCAATAAGTTTTTTTGGCGCAGCACTCATTGATATAGCCAGCTTGTCCTTGCTTTGACTGATAACCTCATAGTCAACGTACAAAGAAGCAGCAGGGATCGGAATATACTGGTCAATTTCAAGCTCGATTGCACTATCGATATTTTTTGCTATTTCAATTGGCATCGAGAAAGCTCGTGTAAATGAATTACTAGCAGGCACACTCATGATTGCATGGTTGCTAGGTAGATTACCAACCAAATTATTCTCTATTAGACCTGCCAGACTCTCTTTGATATATGTGCCATCTCCCTCGAGGGATTTTGTTGCTTTTGCAGGATCTAAATCAATTGAGCCGTAGGCGCTGACAAGCCACTTCTTAACATCAACCGCCATTACCTTAATGCCTGTTTGATTGATGTCTATGCCGATGACTGGTTTATCTTTATAGTATAATTTTGGCACTCTTATTTATATTCCTTCCAATATAGTATACTAAAACATTAGCGGTTTGACTATCTTAAATGACTACTTGATTGTATTTGATAAGTTGGCAATAGGCATCATAACACTAGCAGCGATTAATCCTACCATGGCACCCATGGTAACAATCATAACCGGTTCAATAATTGAGCTTAAGCCATCGATAGCGACATCTACTTCTTCCTCGTAGAAGTCGGCAACCTTTACGAGTACTTGATCAGTTTGGCCTGTCTCCTCTCCAACAGATAACATTTGAGCAACAATTGATGGAAAAAGTTTATTCTTTTCAATAATCTTGGATAATTCAGCACCTTGCTTTACTTGCTCGATTGCATCTATTAAAGCTTCTTCGTAGAGCTTATTGCCAATTGCATGAGCGGTAACGTCTAATGATTCAAGTACCGAGACACCCGCACCCATTAGAGCTGAGAAAGTTCTCGCAAAACGAGCGACAGCCACTTTTCGTATAATTGAATTAATCCCAGGCAGCTTCAAAATTATATTATGAAATATTCTCTGACCTTTCGGGGTGCCAATAAATCGCAAGAGCATAAAAACAGAGCCAGCTAGCATCGGCAAAACAATCCACCAGTAGGAAATAATCATACTGCTGATATTCAACATGATAGTGGTAAGCATTGGTAGTTTTGCATCTTCACCACCCAAGTCTTTTATAATTTTACCAATTTGAGGAATAACAAAAATCATCAGGCCAAAGAAGGCAAGGATTGTAATACTAATGAGTACCATTGGGTAAGTCATCGCACTCTTAATCTTTTTTCTAATTGTTGCGTTTTTCTCTTGCTGCAGGGCTATTCGTTTCAGGATATCATCGAGGATACCAGCAGCCTCGCCAGCTCGTATCATATTGACGTAAACGTTATTGAATGTTCTTGGATGTTTTTCTAATGCATCGGCTAGCTGTGCACCTCCTTCAACGTCGGAAACGATATCCTTTAAAATAGTTTGTAGGGCACGGTTTTCACTATGCTCCTCGAGGGAGTTTAATGACCGCAGCAAGGGGACCCCAGCACTAACCATTGCGCTAAGCTCTCGAGTAAAGATTACAAGATCGTCAGATTTTACTTTTTTGCCACCAAGAGAAAGCTTGACTGGTCCAGATTTCTTCTCATTGATTGTCAGTGGTCTGAGTCCTTGCTTAGTTAATGTTTCAATTGCGGTTGCTCTTTCGCTTGCTTCGACATTTCCAGAAACGCTCGACCCATCTTTTTTTATTGCTTGATATGAAAAAGTTGTCATAATTTACTCTTTCGTTGCCCTTAGTACTTCTTCAAGAGTCGTGATACCCCTGAACGCTTTAATAATGCCGTCGACCTGCATGGTGACCATACCTTCTTCGATCGCTTGATTTTGAATATCGGTTGCAGTAGCGTTTGCCATAATTAATTTCTCAATCTTTGGTGAGTTACCTAAGACTTCGTAAATTCCAACTCGGCCTTTAAATCCGCTACCATGACATTCATCGCAGCCGTGATCAGACGGTTTGAAAAGATTAACAATAGTTTGATCATTAGTGCCAAGCGGAGTATCTCCGCCAATGTTATCATTTGCAGCCTCTTCTTCAAGCTTATGAAGCGCTGAAAGCTCTTCGGGACTAATCTTGAATGACTCATAGAAGCTTTTTATTTCGATATCATCTGGCTGGTATTGTTGACGACAATTCATGCATAAACGGCGTACGAGGCGCTGCCCGACTACTGCCCTTACAGTACTAGCTATTAGAAATGGTTCAATTTGCATGTCAAGCAGTCGTGGTAAACAAGTTGCAGCGTTATTGGTGTGGAGCGTACTAAATACTAGGTGGCCCGTTAGAGCCGCTTGTACGCCAAGATTCGCTGTTTCCCCGTCTCGAATCTCACCTACCATTATGATATTTGGGTCTTGCCGCAATAGGGCCCGCAAGCCACTAGCGAATGTCATCCCTGCTTTAGCGTTGGTTTGTGTTTGGTTTACACCTGGTACTTTGTACTCTACAGGATCTTCGATAGTTGATATGTTAACATCGGGTTGATTTAGCATCGTTAATACACTAAAAAGGCTAGTAGATTTTCCGGAGCCTGTAGGTCCAGTGACTAACACAATACCATTCGATTCAGTTAGTGCATCCTTGATAGTACGAATTGATTTACCCCAATAGCCTAATTCTTCAAGAGTGATTGCTTGGTTGCTTTCGTTCAAAATACGCATAACAATTTTTTCTCCATCGGCAATTGGTAGAGTTGAAACACGAAATGCGTATTGTTTACCACCGAGCCTGATCTTGAAGCGCCCATCTTGTGGTACACGACGTTCATCGATCTTCAGGTTTGAAAGAATTTTAATTCGACTTACCAGTGCGCCAAGTACGTTTCTAGGTAGTCGGTTTACCTCTTTTAGGGCGCCGTCGACACGATAACGTATTTGTACGTAGCCTTCACGTGGTTCTATGTGTATATCACTTGCGCTTGATTTGATCGCATACTCAAGTAAAAGATTGATTGTTTTAGCGATCGGTGAATCTTCCGCGATGTCATCTTCGGTAACTTTTTGGCTTGAGGCATCATCTTCACGCTGAACGTCAATTACGTCATTCAACTTCTTATCAACATCACCAGAATAATTTTCAAGACAAGTAAGGATGTTCTCCCTGGTAGCCAGATATAGTTTTATATTATTTCCAATTTGTTTTTCGATAAAGTTTACTGCTTGGATATCATCTGGATCATCCATGGCCAAGTGACATTTACCATCGTTATCAACCTTAAAGAGTATCGCGTTATATTGCCTGGCAATTCTTTCAGGTATTCTACTCAGAACATCTGATGGAATGTCCTTTGGTTCAACTGAAACAAACGGGATATTGATGTACTCGGCAAATGCTTTCGCAAGATCTAACTCTTTAATGGCCTCTTTTTGAAGAGCCACTTCCTGCAAGGGGCGTCTTGAACGTGAGGCTTGTTCAACAAGCTCAGCCAGGTCTTCATCGGTCAGCGTCCCACCCTGTTTTAGGAGCGCCTCCATAGTTCTGTCGGCAATACGCATATGCTTATAATACTATAAATGAAAAGAGATAATTAGGCTAGTAGTATCGCATCATCTGGTAGGCGAAAGAGGCCTTCATCTATGCGTTTTTGGTCTAAGTAGTGGGCGGTAAAGCCAACGATGCGGGGTATAATAAACAATGCATTGAAAAAGTCTGCGTTAATCATTCTGCTGATGTCAGTTTTTGAGATCTTTTCTTCGTTCTCTAATACGTCTAGCATTAAGGCAGCTATGTGACCATCGACATTAAGTATAAGGTTACCTTTTTTTGTAGTTGTGATTGCTTCGACCTCTTTAGCAAATGTAAAATACTGACTTGCACTAAGTGACTTTGCAAAGTCCGCGAGGATAGCCGTACGAGGGTCTGGTAGATCAAGACGATATTTCTTATGACCAATCCCTTGTATGTATTGTCGTGCTTTCGCACGCTCCTCTACGAGCTCACTAGGTGTAATCTCGGCGTTGGCGCCATCAAACCATTCTCGAGCTGCGCCACTAACTGCGCCACCAAAACGTGGTCCAATTGTCATGAGCCCAGCAGCGAGACTGTCTACTATACCTTTACCCGCACGTGCTGTAATAATTGTATTTAGTGCTCCAGAGACTTGAGGTCCATGATCTACCGATAAGAGAAAAATCGTACGTACTAAGTCAGAGGTTAGTGTTGACTTTGGCTGTCGACCAAGCAAAGCGCTTGTTATTTGGAGAGCGATATCTTGTTTACTTGCCCAGTCTTGTAATAGCAAGCCGGTAAATGCATAGCCTTTATCATCTTCGGTAGAGATTGTTGAACTAAATAGACTGTGTTGACGATTAGCTAAATTTACATCTGAAGACTGAGGATGGCTGTTTTGAGGGATATTGGTAATTATATCGCTAAATTCGGTCATTGAGTTAGCTACTTGTACCCCTGCTTCTTTCAGGGCTTGTCGCTTCGCACTAGCTGTCTCACTTTTTTCGCTTGCAAGAGCTTTAGCATGACCAAATTGAACGGGCTGGTCGAAGGTTTCGCCTATTATGCCAGCAATGTAAGCAATAACAGGCTTAGTTACTTGGCCACTTTTTAGTAGGTTTGCTAATTTATATTCATCTTGACCGCCAAGCTCACCGTAGTAAATTATATATTTTGTATTTGGGTCTTTTTCTGCAGCCAGAAATGCGTCGTAGGGTTGGGTTGTTGGCCAGCGATCGCCTCCGAAGCAAAGTGCAAAACTAATTTCATGCTGGCTGCGTGCAGTCATTGTGATTATCTCATTTATCATGCCACCAGAGGCAGATAAAATAGCTACGTTTCCAGGTAGATGTAGGCGAGATGCTTGTATCTGTCGCCAGTCAACACCACCGACAACCCCTAATTTAAGGCTACCAGGCACAATTAAACCGACACCGGCCGGTCCAATAATACACTTTCCATTTTCCTGGTATTTATCATATATCTCAATTGCATGTTTTTCAGGGACGTCTTCTGCGAACAAGTGGGCCCCCAGTGCGTCTGGAAATGTTTCAAAAAAAGCTTGTGTACTTGCAAGAGTACGTCTACCAGATGACATATTGAGAAGCCAATCTATATTTCCGATATTCCTGCGGGCATCATCTAGAGTGGGGTAGCAGGGTATAAGTACCTCGCCGTTTCCCCAGAAGTATTTTTCGAATCGTTTACCTGCTGTAATAATACAGACAATCGATGGCTCACTTCGTCCACATAGTCTGTCAAAGTCAAGCACGGCTTGATAGCCCGGTCGATAGCTACCAAGAGCTAGGATGTTTCCTGGGTTATTACGAATTTTATCTATATTAAGCATCTAAATACTCCAATGCTTCATTAATTACCTCAGTCAATACCATATCTGAGCCATGTACTGCACCGAGTAGATTATTTCTATCTAAGAATTCTCTTATCAGTGCTAGGCCTTCAGTTTCATTTGGGCCACCACGTCGTACATAAACACGAACCTTTTTACTCTGGAGATCCTCAAGTCTTTCACCCAGTGCCTGAATTATACCCTTAAACGTTTTTTTAACGTCTGTAAAATTTGCAACTCCTCCCGCAACAATAATTGCGAGTGGTTCAGCCTCTGATGCTAGGGCTTGTTTTATGACCTCTAGTGTATATAAGTAAGTCTCTTCGGCTGTTGGGCCACCACTGTACTCTCCGTAATTCCCAATGATATGACTTTTACCTTGGTTGGCAGCTTCATCGGCAATCGTAATGCTCGCGCCACCACCAGATAGTAGCATCCATAATGCACCATTAGGATTTAACACCCGAAATGAAAATGCAGCAGGTGAATTTTGGTCCATTACAGATACTGTCGACTCAGCTTCGGTAAGAGTTCTTGCTTCTACGATGTCGTCACTCGTCCATGAAGCCTGATATTCACCGGCACTATCCACCAATACGGCTGCATCAAGTAAAATACAGCTTCCATCTCGAACTACTAGAGGGTTAATTTCAAGAAATGTGATATGCTCCTTGTCTATTATCGTCAGTATTTTGTCGATAAAATCCTTAGGTAGAGGTAGGTCTTGAGGGTCTAGTTGATTAACGCTTTCGGGGTTGTCCTCGATATCAATCCCTCCTGTATGCGAGAAGCTAGCTACAATACCATTTCTAGTTCGCTCAAAACTAAGGTATTTTTCTTCGTCGTCGCCATGTTCAAGCATTGGCTCGGCAATAAATCTTACAAAACCCTTAGATGACAGTTCCCTTACAGCCGCTAACGCGTTAGCTTTAGCTATATTTAATTTAAGCAATCCCTGTTTGCCACGTTTTTTTATACCTTGATCAACTTTTATAACATAGGCAAGGCTGCTATCTAGCTTGTCAATGTCGGACGACGCAGTATCCAGATGTATAGAGACTGCACTCGATGAGGCGTCTAGTAATTGCTTCGCTCTGTATTCTGATAGTTTTACTCGTGACATTCTAAATCCTTATTTGGTATACATTAGTTTCGCGTAGTTCGTAGCCAAGTTTTTGGTATAATTTATTTGCAGCAACCCTTGAGGGTCTACTAGTAAATTCTATAATTGTCGCATTTTGTTCGGAGGACCAAGCGTAGGCATGTTCCATTAGTAGTGTACCAATCCCTTTTCCGCGAGCTTTCTCTGAAACCATAACTTCATCAATCCGAGCTTCAATTCTTGGCAGTTTGTATACTAGATTGATTATTAGCATACCAACAATACTGTTTTGTGCAGTACTATCGTGAGCCACTAAAATAGTACGATTTGGGTTATTGTTAAAGTATTTTTCCCAATGTTGTTCAAGATCAGAGGTATTCCTAGTTTCCCCATACATTTCGGTCAGTAATTCACTAATCTTAGTCAGATCAGAGTTGGTTGCGTTTGAGATGGTTATTTCCTGTGTCATCTGCAAAATTATAGCATATATTGGTATAATTAATGGCAGATGAAGCCCCATAATTACACCGAGTCAGAACTGATTAGTCTAGCGTCAAAAATAGCCAAGACACTTAAGGGAGGTGAGATTATTGAACTAATTGGTGACGTTGGAGCGGGTAAGACAACTTTTACCAGGGCTTTGATTCAATCTTTGGGCGTAAAAGATGAGATTCAAAGTCCGACGTATACGATAAGCAACCGGTATCAGCTACCAGATACTAGTAAAAATATAGAAATAGTTCACTATGACTTTTATCGACTGACTGAACCTGGAATTATTCAGAATGAGCTTGCTGAAACTATTCAAAATGGTCGAGCGGTTGTAATTCTTGAGTGGAGTGATATTGTCGAAAATACGCTGCCTTCTGATCGTCTAACAGTCGAGATTACACCAACAAGTGAATTAACTCGAATGTTGACGTTTAAGGTAGGGGGCCAGAACAGCCGTCGACTACTGGAGGGCACAACGTGATACTTTTACTAGATACTAGTACTGGAGAGTGTCGGCTTACTCTTATTAATCATACTAATGAGCAGTTTGACTATGTATGGCAAGCGGATCGAGAATTATCAAATGGCTTACTAAAGTTTATAGTCGATAAATTAAAAATTCATAACAAGACCGTCTATGAGGTAACCGGAATTGGTGTATTTGCAGGGCCAGGTAGTTTTACTGGTTTACGAATCGGGATGACAATACTGAATACACTTGCTTCAGACCAAGATATACCAATCGTTTCTGGGCGAGGCGATAACTGGGCTGACACAGTATTGAAGAGGCTGCTGGCGGGCGAAAATGATCATCTAGCATTACCTTTTTATGGCAGTGAGCCAAATATTACAAAACCGAAAAAATAGTCGCCCAAAAGCAAGAAACACGCTATACTAGATATAGTCTGTATTTCATACGACATTTGATAATTTTTATATATTTTCACGCTAGCTTTGGTCTATTCATACAGTAAGACGAAAACTTACTGGGCTAGGTGAGAAAGGAGAACCATGGAAGCAATAGTTTTCGCATTAGTGGGAGCTCTATTAGGCGGTGGCGGAGCTATCGTTTATAAGGAACAGCAAGCAAATGGCAAGAAGCTTAAAGCCGAAAAAGATATTGTTAAAGCTCAAGAAAAAGCTACTGCACTTGTTGATAAAGCAAAGCGTGATGCAGACGAGCTCGAAAAAGAACGACGACGTGAAATTAAAAAAACAGAAAGCCGGCTTGCTGATCGAGAGATTAACTTAGATAAAAAACTAGACGAATTAGATAAAAGAGCCGAAAAGCTTCGGAGGCACGAAGATGAAGTAGAGGATCTAAAGGGTGAAATTCGTGATATTCGTAGTCGTCAGCAGGAAAAACTAGAGAAGATTGCTGGCTTAAAGAAGAAGGATGCAGCAGAAAAATTAATGCAGATGACTGAACGAGACATCAAGAATGACTTAACTGGATTAATTGCAAAGTTGCAAAAAGATGCTGTTGAAGATGCTGAAGAACAGGCTCAGATGGTGATTCTTACCGCGATGGAAAGAATGAGTAGTGAAGTTACTGCTGAACGAACAGTTACAGCCATAAAGCTAACTGATGACGAGATGAAAGGCCGGATAATCGGTAAAGAGGGTCGCAATATTCAAGCCTTACAGCGCGCAACCGGAGTCGATGTTTTAGTAGACGATACACCAGGGATGGTGGTATTATCTAGCTTTGACCCAATTCGCCGACAGATTGCTCGACTTACTATTGAGATGTTAATGAAAGATGGTCGAATCCATCCTGGGCGCATCGAAGAAGTTGTGGTAAAAGCAGAAAAGCAAATTGAAAAAGAAGTACAAAGAGCAGGTGAGGATGCAGCTCGTGAGGTAGGAGTAGTTGGTATACCTAAAGAGATGATTCAATTACTTGGAGAGTTAAAATTCCGTACATCATATGGTCAGAACGTACTTCTACATTGTACCGAGATGGCTCATCTTGCCGGCATGATTGCGGAGGAGGTTGGTGCGGATACCAGAATTACAAAAACCGCTACCTTACTACACGATATTGGTAAGGCTGTTACGCATAAGGTTGAGGGTAAGCATCATCATATTGGGGCTGATCTTGCAAAGAAGTATGGCATGAGTGATGCGATAGTACATGCGATTCACGCTCATCACGATGATATTGAGGCTACTACACCAGAGGCTATGGTTGTTCGCGTAGTAGATGCTTTGAGTGCGGCTCGGCCTGGTGCGCGTAATATCTCTGCTGAGAATTTTGCCGAGCGAATGAGAGACCTAGAGAACGTCGCCAATAGTTTTCCTGGAGTAGATAAGTCATACGCAATTTCAGCAGGCCGCGAGGTCCGTATTATTGTAAACAATAAAGCAGTTGACGATCTCAGTGCGATTAAGCTAGCTCGTGATATCGCCAATAAAGTTGAGAGTACTATGCAATATCCAGGTACGATCAAAGTAAATGTGATTAGAGAGACGCGTGCCGTTGAATTTGCAAAATAGTGAAGTAGGCTCAAATAACATAGTTAGCTGTATAGTGGAAGTATGAGTGACATGACAGGACAAAGATCTATAAGGGGTTGGCAAAAGCTTGCAAATTTTTTTGGAGTGGTGGGCTACATTTTGCTTGCGCTGGAATGGGTCTGGGTTGCGGCACTCTATCTGCCTCTACTAATGGACAATAAGATTTTTCAAGAATATATTCTTCCTCAAGATAAAGCTATATCGAACGATACAGTAGCTATGAATGAACCATCACTATTATTAACAATAGTCGCAGTAACAGTTAGTCTTATCGTGATAGTTACAACGGCTATCATCTTAGTCAAATTGCCACTTAAATTTGCTAAGAGTAGCCATAAAATCATAAAACAGACTGCTGAAGCCGGTATTCCTATTTTTACTCGTCATCAGAAAATTACAAAAAAGAAAAGAAAACTGCTCACTGCAAGGATTGCTCTATGGCTAAAAGTATCACTTGCAATCATCCCACTGTTTAGCCTCGTCGGAGTTTACTATATCGAGCCCCCCGTGCCCTTAGATGTCTATATGATAGTTAGTCTGTTTTTATCATTCTCAGTACTTATAATTTTTTTATTACAGTATGTGGTTGCTTATCTAAAGAAAATACCAAGCGAAAATTTACTGTAGGGCAAGTTTCTAAGCTGTGGCTTTAAGAAAAATCTTACCAATTTTAAATTTGATAAGTAGATACAAGGTCAAGCAGATTAAGAATATATAAAGTGCAAAACCATAATTTACAAATGTCCAGTTATCGATGACGAGTAACGTTATTAACGCACTAATGGCGCCATTTCTAAATACACCATAGTGCTCAGTCTCAGGCTTCTTGTATGCTTTGATAAGTGTAGGAATGCCAGCAGCGAAGTCTGCTAGAATGCTGAGTAAAACAGCCACTATCCCTTGCCCTGTAGCAGCCCATAATATTATTGCTAGTACCGATATGGCTCCACATATAATATCTAGTTTTGTAATCCTCCAATAGGCTTTTTTATTTATAAAAGATGCTATAAAAATAATGAGAGGCCCAAAACCCACCATAAAGGTCATGAGAGCAGCCCAGGTAACACCTTCAAGCCATTGTGCACTGACCGCAATCAGCGGTGCCAAAGCCCATAAAAACCAAGTAACTCGATTAGGTTTAGTTTTTCCACGCACCGTATGGTATGCATAAGTTGCACTCCCAATAATGTTTAGCAAGGCGCCAATAATTACAAATTTCTCATCAATCATTTAATATCGATTATACATTATTCATTTATCAGTTAAGAGATGTGCTTTTGCTTTGCCCAGTTAGGTTTGGTTTGACGAGTTATTTTGTCGAAGTCATGATAGTTATTGGTAATCTCTTCGCCCGCTTGGATATTTTTGTTTGCTACAAAATACGGTTCTGGCGATACGCTCTCATCAAAGACAACAGATAAGTTATGTTCATCAGAGTGATTCGTATACTCCGCTGGGTCGTTTTCTGGTGGAAATACCCAGAGGTTAGACCAGGGTGAAAAATATGCTGTATGCGACAGATACTCTCTTTTATCCGATGGCAGTTTTTGAAACGCATTATTCGTCAGTCTCTGGTCGTAGTCTTGCTGGAATAACCATACGATTTTACCTTTTGGAATATCGCTACTAGCAAATACGCCTTGACCGTT
>JAGQNA010000005.1:3477-7928 GCA_020428315.1 Candidatus Saccharimonadota bacterium | reverse complement strand
TTTGGTCGTAGTCTTGCTGGAATAACCATACGATTTTACCTTTTGGAATATCGCTACTAGCAAATACGCCTTGACCGTTAATCGGCGATTGAGAAACTTCTACATCAACTACGTACATATCTCTATGATAACAGCTTCCTATTCATCAAGATGCTCAGTACTGTAGGAGGTAAGGAGTGCTTCTTCTAGTACTTGGGGACAGCCAAGCTTGTCGGACACTACCTTAACGCCACGCTGTTCACAGTACTCAACAATTTTATCTACACCGTCTAGCACTGTTCTAACTGCTGTTTGCAGGGCAATCTTCTTTTCTTGTGTTGGCTTTTCTGTAGCAGCATCTCTACCGAGGGCTAACTCGACGAAGGACTTATCAACTACAATGCCACGCATGCCAGTATCATCGGTCTCGATTGTACATACTGGTATATATTTCATCGTTGCAAACTTGAAGGACATTGAGCCAGTATCACCCTTTGCAGATTGCTCAAGACACAAGCTATACTTACCGTCTTTGATATTTGGAGTAACACTAAAGTCAGTACGAATGTCAGGCTCGCCATCGTTACCCGCTTCACCTTCAAGCAATGTAGTACGTATAGCTCGAAATAGCATATCGTCCTCAAGCACTCTTGTACTAAACGCACCCAATGCTTCTGCTAATACTGCCTTCTTGAGGTAAATATCAAAGTCACCGTTATCGTGCGGAATAGGCTCTCGTGGTTCTGTCATAAGCTACATATTAGCATAAATATCTTATTCTGTCAATACTTCTTGTGCTATACTGCTCGTATAACCAAAGTAAAACACAAAGACGACATCATCACTCTGCCAGAGAGCAACCACAAAGATGCGACACTCACTCAAGCCGAAAGTGAGCTAGAGCAAGTAAGCTGTGATTCTATCGTGAGGTACTGTTAAGCCTACGGATTGGTGACAACTCTACCTCTGTTATAAAACTAAAACCATTATACGAAAGCATGGTGGTTTTAGGTAATGTATCTACTGGTCGGGGTGAAAGGACTCGAACCTTCGACCTCACGGTCCCAAACCGCGCGCGCTAGCCAACTGCGCCACACCCCGATGGTGTGTCTCGAGAAATTATATCGTAAAAAAGTAATATTTTCCAGTCATTTATCCGTAATAGATGGTTATGGTATAATTAAGCATTATGTTAGAAGCAATTGCTTTGTTCGCACCATCTCTTATTGCGCTTCGTTTCTATAATCATTTACATGGCAACAAGCTCTCAGCAAGATATTTAACTATGAGCTACGGACTGTTTGTAGTATTTATCAATCTAATCATGTATCTAATTGTTCTTTACCTATTTAATCAACCATCGGTACAATTTGACGATAAGTCCTTTGTTAACTATGTGCTATTTGCTACTATACTGGCGTTAATATTTCCATTTGTGGTAAATTTAGTTGAGTCATCGGTGTCGATCAATGTTAGGCGTAAATTTGGTAAAAAATAGTAAACGTCAAAAGCTTAGGATAATTCAACTATTGACGGTGTACAGTCTGCTACTTTTATCGGCAATTCTTTATACAGTCAGCGTCTATAAACGTAGCCAATTTGGAGATTCGCAGATCGATGAGATACTATTTTATGCATCAAATGGACTGGCGAACGGTCAATCACTAAACTTTATTGAAGTCGCTCGTGACCATATATTTCTATGCCTGGTGTTATTCTTTCTATTACTTATACCCGTGATCGATTTTTATCGTAATCGAATAGACATTCATATCAATCTTGCGGTACTAGGCAACAATAAAACTATTGTTTTGAATCCATCTGATATTTCTATCAAATTTAAACTAATCTATGCGTTCTTGATGCTTATTATTTCAATATTATTCTTACTGAATAGTTTTCACGTCATTTCATTTATTAAGTCACATTTTCAAACCAGTACTCTATACGAGCAGCATTATGTGAATCCAAAAGATGTAAACCTAGAATTCCCAAAGAAAAAACGTAATCTAATATACATATATGCTGAATCATTAGAAAATATATTAGGCTCTCGGGAACACGGAGGTCAGCAGGAGCGTTCAAAAATTCCTGAACTTGAGAAGTTGGCACTGGACAAAACTAATGTTTCTTTTTCAAATCAAGCAAGTGGGCTTGGTGGTGCGATGCCAATTTCTGGCACTACTTGGACTGTCGCAGGGATGGTCTCTCAGTCGGCTGGAATACCACTTAATCAACAGCTTTTTAATACGGAGACTACTGGTGAACGTGCGTACAAAAGCTTCTTGCCCGGTGCCTATGATTTAGGTGATGTACTGGCAGAAGCTGGCTACAACCAGACATTTTTAATGGGGTCAGAGGCTAAGTTTGGGGGTCGTAATATTTTGTTGAAACAACATGGGAATTATAAAATAATCGACTATATAGCAGCGAAGCAAAGCCAATTAATTGCAGACGACTACGGTGTCTGGTGGGGATATGAAGATAAAAAATTATTTGAGTTTGCCCGTGAAGAAGCCAAGCAGTTATCGACAGAGAACAAGCCATTCAATATTAGTATCTTAACGGCCGATACACATTTTACCGACGGCTATCTTGACCCCACATGTAAGACGTCTTATAAGCAGCAATATGATAATGTTTACGCTTGCTCATCTAGGCAAATTACCGAGTTTGTTAGGTGGGTACAGCAACAGCCTTTTGGTAAAGACACAACAATCGTTATTAGCGGGGATCATTTAGGCATGCAAACAGCATACTACGATAAGATTACACAGGATAAGTCGTATCAACGAACAATTTACAATGCTATCATTAACCCAGCTATTAAGCCGGTCAGTACCAATAGTCGGTTATTTTCTACTGTTGATATGTACCCAAC
Source organism: Candidatus Saccharimonadota bacterium (assembly GCA_020428315.1). Lineage (GTDB taxonomy): Bacteria > Patescibacteriota > Saccharimonadia > Saccharimonadales > Saccharimonadaceae > JAGQNA01. The sequence goes on along the minus strand of JAGQNA010000005.1, from coordinate 5,068 downwards.
TACGTTATCGGCTATGGGGGTGAAGATACCAGGAGATCGATTGGCCTTAGGCACAGACCTATTTTCAAGCAAGCCTACTCTGCTTGAGCAGTACGGTAGTGTACAAGCATTAAATCAGGATATTGAAAAACGCTCGGATTATTACGACAAGAAAATATTAACCAAATAAGCTATTTGATTGAGTATAGTCGTACGGCACTGTCACCAGCCTCTGTCTTTGATAGAAGCTGCCATGTACTTGGAATCTCTTGATTAAAGTATGGCTTATCTCCTGTCTTGCCAACAAGCCACACACGTTTTGCATTGATTTTATCAAGAGAATTTATCACAATCTTATCTTGCTTATCATAAATTAGGCTCGTTTCACCGTAACCATCAAGGCGATCTCTATAGTATAGATGCGCCGGTGAATCGGTACGGTTGTAATAACTAAAATCAAAGAATGTGTATAATTCAGCTGACACAATAATATCTCCGGCCTGATAGTTACTACTGACTTCATTACCTATTTTACTCATACGGTGAGTAGCTGATGCTCCTACCGAGATAATTCCAATAATAAACGCTGTAATAAGTATTGATGTGAATACAAGCCCTATTTGGCTGTTCCGGATAATTTTATTTGTATGTGTTGACATAATAGCTAGTAATAAATATAAGGCAGTTGCACAATAAACAAAGTACCGATCGTAATATATCGGTCTTTTTAGGCTGATTATTATTACTATGATAAGGGGCAGGATAAGCCAAGTAGCCAAGAGGCCAACCTTGCTACGATCCACGTCTCTAAGTGACTTAAAAGTTACAACTAATATAATACAGAAAATAGCCAGTAGTAAGTACCCTACCCAAGCTGGATAGGAGTATGAAGACCAATAGAATATAAATTGCATTAAGGTATTCGGTAGAGTATCAATACCAACCGGTGGGATCCAAAAACCTGACTGCACCCTGGTAAATTGCCCGATAAAACTTGGTAGCCACGGCAAAAAAAACAAACCAACGCAGATGTTTGCTATCCACCAGTTTCTATTATTTATTACCGAACGGATACCCCCCGATTGCCATATTAGATAAATAATATGCACAGGTATAATAAAAATTGTGTAGTAGTGCGTATATAGTCCAGCGGTTAGCGTAAGTGTATATAGTAGCCAAAGTTTTAAGGTAGGTTTTTTTTGTTGAGATATTACTACAAGTAGATATGTACTTAAGCTCACCAGAAATGCAGCCATTCCGTACATGCGGGCTTCATTGCTGTAGCGGACCAGAAAAGGCCCTAGTGCAACGAACAGAGCAGCTAGGCGTGCCGTTGCTTCGGGGAATAGTCGACGCACCAGTAGGTAGCTGATGAGAATTGTAGCGATACCAAATATGGCACTTAACGATCGTATTGCCAGCTCACTGTTGCCAAAGAGTAACTGCCAAGTATGGGCAGTCAGGTAGTATAGCGGAGGGTGGACATCTCTTGCGGTTCGTTCAATTATTTCAGCTGGGTTAAACTTGATAAGCATCATTGTGTAGCCTTCGTCATGCCAGATGTCAGCACTTGTAATAAATATGAATCGTACAAGACTCCCAAGTAGTAGTA
>JAGQNA010000005.1:0-3356 GCA_020428315.1 Candidatus Saccharimonadota bacterium | reverse complement strand
CCAGCGTTTAAACTGAAAGATAGCAACGGAAAGTTTCACAGCTTAATCGATTACAAAGGCAGTTGGCTAGTTTTGTATTTTTATCCAAAAGATGATACTCCGGGCTGCACGGTTGAAGCTTGTGGCTTTCGGGATATGCGAGATGAATTAACCGATCTTGGTGCGCAAGTAGTTGGCATATCTAAAGATGACATTAGCTTACATGAAAAGTTTAAATCAAAATACAATCTAAACTTCACATTATTGAGCGATCCTAAAGGAGAAGTAATTGAGACATATGGAGCTTGGGGGCCAAAGATGTTTGGCAGACTTGGCATTCAGCGTAAAACCTTTTTGATTGATCCGGATGGCATGATCCAGAAGGTCTATGCTCGCGTTATCCCGAAAGGCCATAATCAGCAGGTTATTAATGACCTACAGAGGCTTCGAGCCGAGTGAGATAGCAACTAACGCGGGCGTTTCATAGTGATTAGCCGAGCTTGTTCGACTAAAGCATCATCAATAGCCGCGAGTTTAAAGTCAGGATTTTTACGTTGGATAGCTGTAGCAATTAACCAGTCAGTAACCTTAGGATTTTTTGGTAAAAACGAGCCATGAAGGTATGTACCAATAATGTTTTGCTGTCTTGCTCCCTCATGCTTGTCGTGAATATTATTTCCGACACCTTTTATTACTGTTGCAAGCGGTGCCGCATAGTCACCTAATGTAGTCTGGCCGCTATGATTCTCGTAGCCAACAAGTTGACCAAACTCACGAGACGTTGCAACTACGTTTCCAGTAAGACGTTGATCTCCCGCTTTCGTTTTAATGTCTAATAGGTCAATACCTTTCATGTTTTTTTGACCTTGGGTAACAAATTCATGCCCTGCAAGCTGATAAAGTCCACATACAAAAAGAATTGGAGTTCCGGAGTCAGCTAATTTATGGAGCTTTGAAGCAATTCTATGAAGATCATCCAGTACTTTTAGCTGGCCCGAATCCTGTCCGCCACCACCTATTACAATATCTACCTGTCGAGGAAATCGATCTCCTTGATTGTATTTTCGCACTATTGGCTGTAGTCCATGTTTCCTTGCGCGATGCTCTATCGCCAGAACATTACCGTTGTCACCATATATATTCATATCACGTGGGTATAGATGTAAAATGTGTAGTTCGTTTTTCTTCATAATACTCTCTCCACTGAAGTGTATTTTTGTAATAGCCTACGAATTTCTAACATGGCTGTATAGGTGCAGTAAATTTGCTTCTGCGTGCTAGAAGTTGAAGAAATAAGTGACTTTAGGGCTTTTGGAATATGAATCTCTATGTTTTGTACTTCTATTGAATCGTGTTCAAGTCTGATTGCCATATCATAGGCTCGTGATCCTGTAACAGACACAGCGCTGTTCTGTAGGGCTAAGAAATCAACATCCCATAGCCAGCTCATATCGCGACCATCGGCGTAGCTATCGTTAATTGCAACTAACACTTGCTTCTTGTTACCTGCATAAGATTCGAGTGCTAATCGGAATCCAGCTGGATTTTTTACTAATACTAACTCAAGGCTAGAGTCACCTATTTTAAACATCTCACCTCGCCCAAAAGCAGGACGTGATTTAGCCAGCTGGTTAATCAGGTTTGACGTCTTAGCCTCCGGCATGATTATCTTAGCAAGGGCTAGAGCTGCAGTAGCATTGTATATATTATGAATCCCAGAAATCTGTAAATCTGTAGAAAAATGCTTTTTATTAATCATAAAATCTACCCGACTCTTTGATATTGATGACAGTAGAGCCAAAGCCTCTGGTCTATCGCTACCTGTATTTATTTTATTTATTTTTTCGTGAATATCGTCATCACTGACGAAATATTTTCTTAACGATCCTTCTATGCCAAAGTATTGTATCGATTTACCCTTTTGTGCCTGTGCATCTCCTATCTTGAGAAGCCTAGGGTCCTCGCGGTTAATGACGATTCCATTTGTAGTTGCTTTAGCTATTTCTGATAACATATCAGCAGTCGTGTCTATTTCGCCAAATCTATCAAGCTGATCACGCATTACATTTAGCAGTAGGCAATATTTTGGTGATAATAATTTCACAAAATGAACAGCGTGTGCCTCATCAAGTTCAAGGATGGCAATGTCCGCATCTAATTTTCCCTGTAAGTCTATATCAGCGATTAATGACGATGCAACTCCACGGATAAAGTTACTTCCCGACTTATTAGTGAATACTTTTAGGCCCTGGCTGGTAAGTAGCTCAACTACAATTTTAGTTGTAGTTGTTTTTCCATTTGTGCCGCTAATGACAACTACGCCATAAGGTAGTTGGTTAAGGCAATGAGCGACAAAGTTAGGATCTATTTTTTCGACTACTAAACCCGGCAAAGCTGATCCTCCGCCATGTATACGAGACAGTACACGAATAGTCTTACCAATGAGCGGTGTTAGTTTTATCACTACTGATAGTATAGCGTAATTTTTTAAGGTTGTAATGATATAATATAAGCATATGTTAATTGTGGGCATACTAACTTGGTGGTACGGCAACGGGATAATGCAACGAGTACAGATAATTTTTGAGAGATTTTTGAGTACTCTAGACTATTTCTCGCCAGGCCTGCTTGTAGCTACTTGGTTCGCACCTTTCCGACAGATAAGTGCAGGTAGAGTTAGAGGCGGCTTTGGTGTAGCGTGGCGTGCATTTATTGATAGGTTAGTATCTCGTATGATTGGTGGATTAATTCGTACTACGTTGCTGATTGCATCAATTGTTGTATTGGCTTTCCATGCTTTGATCGGTCTAGTGGAGATAGTTGGTTGGATTGTTTTACCACTAATCCCATTTGTCGGTATTGGACTTGCAGTATTTGGATGGACACCATCATGGATTTAAATATAAACCTACATAGTCTGCGAGCCCATAAGGCAAGACTGAGTGTACATACAACAACACTATTGATTAACTTATTTCGCGTCCTGTCAGTTGCGTTGATAGTCGGCGGTTTCGGGCTAGTGTTAATTGATATGGCGATAGGCTGGTTCGTTGCTAGTCTAGCAGCCCTTCCGGTGATGTTTGTTGAGTGGTATCATGGTGAATTAAAACATTTACCAGCAGATAAAAATCAGTCAGATATCGGCTCAGTACTCGAAGTATCCGTACTGGGCAGAATTAAGAAAAATATATCCGCACATGACCTAGTTAGTATTATTTGTCATACAAATGGTGGTCTGTTCTTTGGGGCAAGGTTTGGACTTACCCCAAATACTTTACAGTCTATGTCTGAAGGGGTAGATATAGACATTAATCGAATCTGGCAGCAGGCGAGTGATGTTAAAGAGTCATGTCGGTTAGAGCAAATAACGCCAGGTG
>JAGQNA010000059.1 GCA_020428315.1 Candidatus Saccharimonadota bacterium | reverse complement strand
GTTTACAAGGAAATTAAAAAAGAATACGACGAAGCTTTCACCTTAGCAGTTCATAAAGATGTACGCAAGGGTATTGTCGAAGATGAAATTCGACCAGACGGCCGTAAATTAACCGAAATTAGGCCACTCTCAAGTGAGGTAGGGCTACTGCCAAGAGTTCACGGGTCGGCAATTTTTACTAGAGGCATGACTCAAGCACTAAACATTGTAACTTTAGCGCCGCTAAGCTATTCGCAAATTGTCGACACCATGGAAAGAGACCACGAACGACGTTATATGCATCACTACAACGCTCCGGGCTACACAGTAGGTGAAGTGCGTCGTCTTGGTAGTCCCGGCCGACGTGAAATTGGTCATGGCTATTTAGCCGAAAGAGCTTTAACAGCAGTTTTACCCGACGAAACAGTGTTCCCGTATGCAATTAGGTCAGTCACTGAAATAATGAGTCAAAATGGTTCAACTAGTATGGCAGCAACTTGTTCGAGCTGTTTGGCACTGATGGACGCGGGTGTACCACTTAAGCGACCAGTTAGTGGTATAGCCATGGGTCTAATGATGGAAGGCGACAAGCCTTACATTTTGAGCGACA
>JAGQNA010000058.1 GCA_020428315.1 Candidatus Saccharimonadota bacterium | reverse complement strand
TACCAAAAAACGTTATTTTAAAATATGTTACATAGAAGCACCCAACATCACCACCAACCTAGTTGAAATAGTCTCTTTTTTCTGTACAATAGCACTACTCTGTCACGCTTTGACAGATTATGCGGCTACTTCTTACGGCGTAGCCGAGGGGTAGAGTGAGAAGGTTTATAAACACCTTCGCAAGACCTTTATAGATATATTGAAGCATGAAAGATATCATAAAGGTTTACAACTTCTGTAAGAAGGGGCGCTCAAATAATTAAAATCATTTATTGGCTCCGGCGTAGCTCAGCGGTAGAGCAGTGCGCTGTTAACGCATTGGTCGTAGGTTCGAATCCTACCGGCGGAGCACTACTTGACATAGCACATTATATGTGCTATTATTAAAATTGAGCTGTAAATGACGAAGGCGTCCGATGACAATTGAAATCCTTCTTGCCTTTCTCGTGGGCGCCGCTGTTGTGGCGATGCTCAAAGGAGGCACAACCGTCCAGAATCCTAGCTCTGCAAGCTGGCTGCGTGCAGCTGCTCGTTCTGGTGTGACCGTAAAGGTCAATGCGTCAGAAACCGAGGGAGAATGGATTTTGAGCT
>JAGQNA010000057.1 GCA_020428315.1 Candidatus Saccharimonadota bacterium | reverse complement strand
CGAGTCGGCACCGCCCTGAACAGTCGAAACAGCAAAAGTAGCTGTTGTATTCACGACACTAAAGGCTAAAAGAGATAATGTCGTTGTAAGCTTTTGTAGTTTATTCACAGTTTCTCTCCATGTTTATTAACAACAATAGTATAACACTTGTGGCTCTAGCTCACCAAATCTTAAAACCAGTGGCGCGGCGCTGTATCTCATGCTATACTGATAATCGGATAAAACCTGGAGGAGTACCCAAGTGGCTGAAGGGGCGGCTTTGCTAAAGCTGTAGGCTGGGGTTACCTGGCGCGGGAGTTCGAATCTCCCCTCCTCCGCCAAGAAGCTTATGTTTAAAAAATGAGGCAAATGCCTCGTTTTTTAATTCACTTTATTTTTAAGCCAGGTTTTTAGGACTTGATTGAGCTCTTCCCGCTCGTGTGAGCGGTAAAACGTATGCTCTGCGCCATCGATAACGTGCAGCTCTTTGTCTGTTGTCAGTGAGTCATAAAAAATTTGCTGGTGTTTAGGCTTGGTTGACGTGTCTTCAGAACCAACGACGAGCAGTACTGGCATGGTCAGTTTTTCAGCGTCTTTCGTGATGTCGTACTGCATATT
>JAGQNA010000056.1 GCA_020428315.1 Candidatus Saccharimonadota bacterium | reverse complement strand
CTTGTATTGCCCTTTTAGTATATCACTCAGCTCATATTTTTGAGCAACAAAACCCTCACCCAAACCCCAAATGGCGCAAGCCCAAAAACCACTTTCCGAAAGGGGGCGGAAAGTGGTTTTTGTCTGTGGCAGGAATTAAAAATCTTGAACCAAAAAATCGCCCGCAAAGGCGAAGATTTGGATTTTTACTCTGAAATGGTGAGTTTTTACGCCCACGCTAGAACCTATTTTAGCACCAAATGCGAGAAATAAGGTTTTCGGCGGGTCGCCCCCGACCCGACCCGCCGAACTGCTCCGCAGAAATGAGCAAGCAGTTTAAGTGTAGAAAAATGATTTTTTTTGCTGATTGACAGTATTAAATATATGTTATAATTGCACTAGATAAGGTAATCAATTAAATAAATAGAAAAGAGTTAGAAAAATGGGCGAAAACTTTCCTCAACCAAACCAAGACGAACAAGTACAACATATAGATGTTCAGCACGCTGAGCGTGTTGATGATGAACCTCGGCACTTAGACCTTCAGACCGATGAGTGGACTCATGCGCTAGCTGAAGCACCTATCTATAAAAAGTTCGGTAAAGTGCATGCTCAAATTGCTCA
>JAGQNA010000055.1 GCA_020428315.1 Candidatus Saccharimonadota bacterium | reverse complement strand
TGTGTCTGCAGCTTCACTGTTGTCTCAGAAATAGTGGCATCCTCCCCGGCAGTGATGGGCGAACTGAAGAAATTCAATCTAATTGCATCTGCTCCGAAGTTCTCAATTAAGCTGTCTGGTGGTGAGTAATTCTTCTTGCTCTTACTCAGCTTCACACCGTTGTCGTCCAAGGTAAAGCCGTTTACCACTACGTTCTGAAATGCCGGCTTGTCAAATACAGAAGTAGAGATCGCTAGCAGCGAGTAGAACCAACCTCTAGTCTGGTCAACTCCCTCGGCGATGTACTGAGCTGGAAATTTCTGCTCGAACTTCTCTTTGTTTTCGAACGGATAGTGGAACCTGGCAAATGGCATTGATCCAGAGTCATACCACACATCGATTACATCCGGAATGCGGGTATAAGTCTCGCCATCTTTGCTAAAAGTTATCTCGTCAACGAAAGGTCTGTGGGGATCGGTAATTTTCTTGCCACTGTACTTTTCCAGCTCGGCAAATGAGCCGATCACAAGCACCTTTCCACTTTCTGATTTCCATACAGGTAAAGGAGTGCCCCAGTACCTCAGTCTGGAAATTCCCCAGTCCTTGATCTCGGCCAGCCAATTTCCA
>JAGQNA010000054.1 GCA_020428315.1 Candidatus Saccharimonadota bacterium | reverse complement strand
CTACTACTGCTGGTGAATGGCGTGACTGTTTGAAAATTAGAGCAACCGATTTATATCATGGAGCCGACTCGAGGTCGGCGATCGACCTTATGAAAGCACATAGCCAGGGAGTAGGTGCCGAAGATTTGAAGAAACTCATGGACGAACAAGGTCATTCTGGCGCATCGCATGGCATGGTTCTTGCAATAATTAAGCATTTCTATAAAGCAGGCGACAGCTTAGTAGATGTACTAAAATAATATTTTCTCAAAAATCATTTTTCTGCGCTTAAACTGCTTGCTCATTTCTGCGGAGCAGTTCGGCGGGTCGGGTCGGGGGCGACCCACCGAAAACCTTATTTCTCGCATTTGGTGCTAAAATAGGTTCTAGCGTGGGCGTAAAAACTCACCAAATGAGGACTTTTGCGCTTGGAAGCAGAGCAAAAGTCCTAATTTGGTGGAGTATTGCACGCAAGCGCGAACCTATTTGAGCATAAAGGCTGAAGCGTAAGCTCAGCCCCGACGCCTGCGCCAGCTAGACGAGCGCGCGTCCAGCCAGAACAACCACCCTTGAATTATTTTTGAATTTCCCCCCGCCGAAATTTCTTTTTTGAATTAGGAAAAAGTCAGGTCGG
>JAGQNA010000053.1 GCA_020428315.1 Candidatus Saccharimonadota bacterium | reverse complement strand
CCCCCTACTCGTCATAGGCTTGGTAGGCAATTACCCTACCAACTACCTGATAAGAAACAGGCCTCTCCTCTAGCGTCCGAAGACTTTACCTCAAAATCCGAAGACAAGAGGACTATGCGGTATTAATCCGCCTTTCGGCGAGCTATCCCTCACTAAAGGGTAAGTTCCTGTTTGTTACTCAGCCGTTTGCCGCTATCAAGAAGCAAGATAGTTCACTCCTGCAAGCAGGAGATCAAAATCTCGCAAAGATCGCTCGACTTGCATACCTTAGGCACGCCGCCAGCGTTCATCCTGAGCCAGGATCAAACTCTCCATAAGAACCTTTTGATAAATCAAAAGGACCTGCATTACACCTGGCAGGATTTTATAATTCATTTGGAATTACGCGAAAACTTAATTTATTGTGGTTTTCTGTCACTTTTTGATTGTCAAAGAACAGACCTCAACAAAAACACTTTCGCCGAAACGAAACTGCATCATTGAACTTTAACAAACTGACAGAATTTAGCGGAACTCTTTCAGTTGAACTGAAAGAATTAGAACAAGAGTTCATAAATTCCCATACCATTGAGATCTTGTGAGTTGGATTATACAACGAGGTATAGTGGAAGTC
>JAGQNA010000052.1 GCA_020428315.1 Candidatus Saccharimonadota bacterium | reverse complement strand
GCCGAATTGGTTTGATACGGAGCTTTATCATCAGAGATTTTTCTAACTAAGCGTTGGCCAATTATCGTATTGACAGTTGAGGCAATCAAGAATGGCTCTATGCCCATATCCAGTAACCTGGGCAATACACCTGCAGCTGAATTTGTGTGAAGCGTTGATAAAACTAAGTGACCGGTGAGTGCAGCCTGAATAGCCAAGCTAGCGGTTTCTTTATCTCTAATCTCTCCAACAAGCACTACATCGGGGTCTTGACGTAAGATTGAACGAAGCCCGGTTGCAAATGTAAGGCCAACGTTGGCATTAACCTGTATCTGATTTACCCCTTCCATTTTATATTCAACTGGATCTTCGAGTGTCACAATATTAATGGAATCATTTTTGATTTCTTGTACAAGAGCATATAAGCTTGTTGATTTTCCAGATCCAGTAGGACCGGACGTAATAATCATACCGTTCGGACGCTTCATGCCTTTTCGGATAGCTCTTAGGCTACGCCCCATATAACCGAGCTCTTCTAATTTGAAACTTGTGTTAGTTTTATCAAGAATACGAATAATCACCTGTTCACCCCACACGACAGGACTGATAGCGATACGGAGATCGGCATCATGCTGACCAATTCTGACA
>JAGQNA010000051.1 GCA_020428315.1 Candidatus Saccharimonadota bacterium | reverse complement strand
ACATTTGAACCAACTTTTTTAAAAATTTCAGCTTCAGCCTCAAAAATGAAGCTGCTGTTATTTTCTCCCCATTCCAAATAACCAAAATGAAAGGTGAGAATAAGCAAAAAGTTAAGCAACTTTTTCATTTTAACCGCTGTAAAACGCCTTTGCGTTTCACTATGTTTTTATAGTCCCATTGGATGGCTTTTGATTTGTCCAACCAGCGGGACAACTTAATGTCATCAATTTCTGAAGTAGAAGTGAAGAAAATAGAGGCATCTTTAAATTTTTGACCTCTTACTTTAAGATCTTCTTCATCAAAATCTGCTCCACTCCAAAACATAAGCCGGATGCCTTGTTTTTGCAAACTATACCCAACAATGGGATTTCCGTCTAAAAACCAAACAGGATGTGCATGCCAAATCTTTTCATTGGCTTCCGGGAGGTGTTTCTCAATACTTTCTGAAAGTACCGAACAAATTTCCTGGTCTGTTTGTGATAACGATTGGTTGTAAGCTACAATGTCTGGATGCATAGTGTAATATTTAATTAAGGATTTCAACGAGTTCTATTTCATATACTAAGGTTGAATCTGGGTGTGGAAACGTATGTTCGCCACTCCGCTGGCTTAATTTTGGGATAATAATAAGCTTTTCTTTTTCACCT
>JAGQNA010000050.1 GCA_020428315.1 Candidatus Saccharimonadota bacterium | reverse complement strand
GTTAATCTCGATGACAATAACGAATAGTTCTGTTAATCTTGACCTCATCGAGAGATTCATTTATACTTATCTAAGTACGCGGGTATAGCTCAGTTGTTAGAGTGAAGACTTTTTGACGAAAGTCTGCAAGGTGCCCTCACATATGGACTGGTTCATATGACTGAGGCACGGGGTCGCAGGATGTGACCTGACTTGCCAAGGCCAAGGAAGCTCTTGACTAACAACAGCACCTGTTCGTCGCACATTACATCTACATGCGGGTATAGCTCAGTTGTTAGAGCGCTTCCTTGCCATGGAAGAGGCCAGGAGTTAGAGTCTCCTTACCCGCACCAAATTAGTTATTTTGTCAAATGCACCTGAAGAGGTGTATTTTGCTATAGTAGAGGTATGAACACTGAAACCCTCGTTGCTCACATCAGGAGTGATTTACTTGCTGCTCGTAAAGAACGAGACGCGGTAAGATCACAAGCTTTGCTTTCATTAGTAAACGCCATAGACAATGCAAGTGCAGTAGATACACCTATTGTCATTAGTGTAACTGAAGTTGCACGACGCGTGTTGTCTGTTGAAGATGTGAAACAAATTATTAGAAATGAAATAAATGAAATGCAGGAAGCGTTGGCGATATACAAAGATATAGACGCCGAAC
>JAGQNA010000004.1:46291-59868 GCA_020428315.1 Candidatus Saccharimonadota bacterium | reverse complement strand
GGTCAGGCTATTGTCAACCAAACCTTCTATTCGTGATAAATGGCGTTCGAAATTTAAACATATTTTGATTGATGAGTATCAAGATACTAATTCGGCTCAGTATCAGATTGTAAAATATTTAGTGGGCGACGATCACAATATTTGTGTGGTAGGCGATGATTGGCAGTCTATCTATAGTTGGCGGGGGGCTGATTTTACAAATATTCTCAATTTTGAACGCGATTTTCCAGGAGCAAACGTTGTAAAGTTAGAACAGAACTATCGAAGTACGGGTGCAATCTTGGAAGCTGCTCAAAATGTTATATCTAAGAATATAACCAGGACAGATAAGAAAATCTGGACAGCAGAGGGAAGTGGCGAGCCAGTACAAATTAATCAAGCGTACGATGAGACCGAAGAATCATATCTGATAGCCCAGCGGATAAGTACCCACATTGCTGTAGGCGCTAGACAGGCAAAAGATTTTGCTGTTTTATATCGAACTAATGCAATGAGCTATTCACTCGAGAGGGCTTTCTTGCAGTTCCACGTACCATATAAGATTATCGGTGGAGTGAGATTCTATGACAGGCGTGAGATAAAAGATATCGTCGCATATTTACGATTGTTACATCAGCCCAATGATCGCGTTAGTTTTAGCAGGATTGCCAATATACCGACAAGAGGAGTAGGTGCAACTAGTTTAGCTAAGTTTTTAAATTGGCAAGCATCCCAAAGCGTTGATGTTATTAGCGCTATGGTTCAGGTCGAATCTTCACCGGTAACTGGCAGGGCAAGGGCTGCACTGTCTAGCCTTGGAGAAGGCTTTCGTAAGCTGCAAGTGCTACTTGAAAAAAATAGCAATCCAAGCTTTATAATCGAAGAGGTAATAAAGCACATTAATTACTATGATTTTATTCGTGATGGCACCCCACAAGCAGAAGAACGTCTTGAGAATATTAGTTCGTTAGTGTCAGACGCGGCTAGCTTTGCAAGTCTAGCAGACTTTTTAGACGAAGTAGCCCTTATGAGTAGTGCTGACGGCTCAGCAGACGACTCGGTGGCATTAATGACGATTCATGCCGCAAAGGGATTAGAGTTTCCTGTAGTCTTTATGGTTGGGCTTGAAGACGGTATTTTGCCTCATTCAAGAGTTCATGAAGCCGGGAATGAAGAGCTTGAGGAAGAACGGAGACTTTGCTATGTAGGTATGACTAGGGCAAGAGAAGAGTTGCATATTAGCTATGCTACTAGTCGATTGCAATTCGGTCAACGTGGCTATAATGCACCTAGTCGTTTTTTGGAAGACATGGGTGGACATATCAGTCAGGAGCCATTGTCCATACATGAGAGAGATGACACTAGTCACATGATGAGTCTTGAAGTTTCTCAACGGGTTAAGTCATCACAGTTTGGTGAAGGCGAAATTATTGATGTAGACGGGCTAGCTGTTACTGTTAGGTTTGATAACGGTAGTATAAAAAAACTTAACACCGAATACGCTAGACTTATGCCTATTTGAGGTGTCGATTGCTCGCAGCTGTTGATTTTGCTATAATGGTCATAACCGCCTACGGTGGGCTGCGAGCGTACTAGGTATATAACAAAAGTAGCTTTAAGTAGTAGTGTGGTCATTTTTCATGGAAATACGATCATCAATAATTTCAACATTACCACGCTGGATAGTACCAGTATCAATGGTTTTATTATCATTTTTTAGTATATTTTTAATTGCAAATTCAGTATGGGCAGCTGATAATAAAATTAAAGCTGGCGAGCGACTAGTCACAGTACATGACAGAGGCGAAGAGAAGAGTATAATCTCAAACAAGACTTCACTGCGTGAAATATTTAAAGAAATGGAGATCACAACTGATCCAAATGACATAGTTGAGCCAGCTATTGATGAGCAATTACTTGGAAATAACTACCAGGTAAACATATATCGTGCACGGCCGGTTACAGTTATTGATGGCAAACAGAGAATAGCACTAATGTCAGCTTATCAAACACCACGCGAAATCATTGAACACGCTGGACTTGCCTATCATGATGAAGATATTGCTGAATTTACTTCGAGCAGTGATTTACTCAATGTTGGTAACGGAGTACAGTTAACGATTGATCGTGCCCTACCTGTCCAACTTAATCTTTACGGTAATCGAACTACTGTATACACGCAAGCGCAAACCGTTGCTGAGTTTATTAAAGAGAAACGTATAAAATACGAAAAGAGTGATACTCTTTCAGTTAAACTCGGAGATAAGATCTGGGGCAATATGAAAGTAGAAATCTGGCGTAATGGAAAGCAGACTGTGACTAGAACGGAATCGATTAAGTACGGAGAGAAGCACATACAAGATACCGACAGAAAAGTTGGCTATAGACAAGTCAAGACACCTGGCGTTCATGGAAAAAAAGAAGTAACCTACGAAATAGTTATGAAAAACGGCCGTGAAGTAAGGCGGAAAGTTATTCAGACGGTTATCTTGCAAGAGTCAAGAGACGCGGTCGTAATTGTTGGTGCAAAACCAGAATTTGATGGTAATTTTGCTGATGCATTAGCAAAATTACGTTCTTGCGAAGGCGGCTACAATAGTTGGAATCCAGCAGGGCCATACTATGGAGCTTATCAATTCGATCAGGGTACCTGGAAAAGTGTGTCTAATGCTCCATACGGAAAAGCAACACCTGCCGAACAAGATGCAGCAGCACGTAAACTATATCTACAGCGTGGTTGGCAGCCATGGCCAGTCTGCGGTGCTTCAATACCGGATATTTATCGTTAATGACTGGTCCAAAGAAATCCCTTGGTCAGCACTGGCTAAAGGATCGCGCAATACTACAAGCAATAGCAGATGAAACTAAAATTTGTAGCAACGACACTGTTTTAGAAATTGGGCCAGGACTTGGTACGCTAACAGGTGAGTTACTCTCTAGAGCCAATAAGGTAATCGCTGTTGAATTCGACGAGCAACTAGCAAACAAGTTACCCGGCCAGTACCCAGGTAAGAATCTTGAAGTGATTGCCGCAGATATACTTGACTATGACTTATCGCCGCTACCAGAAGGCTATATCGTAGTTGCTAATGTACCGTACTACATTACATCAAAAATAATCAAAAAACTTATGACTGCTAGCAATAAGCCCAAGGTGGCCATATTGCTGGTGCAGAAAGAAGTTGCTCAGAGGTTGGCATCTCAGCCAGGAGAAATGAGTATGCTGGCTGTAAGTGCACAGGTGTATGCGAATGTAAAGCTTGGTATAGAAGTGTCGCGGGAGTATTTCACTCCGCCCCCCGAAGTTGATAGTCAGGTAGTAGCTCTAGAGACACGTTTGACTCCTCTGGTAGCGTCTGACTGCGAAAAGCAATTTTTTCAGGTCGTACGAGCAGGGTATAGTGAAAAACGTAAAAAACTACGTTCGAGCCTTGCCGGTGGACTACATCTTTCAAAGGAATCTGTTGATGATGCACTGGCGAAGGCAGGCTTAGACGTAAACGCACGTGCACAGGAGCTTTCGATAGCCGATTGGCAACGATTATTATCCTATATTGTTATCTAGCTTTACTATAGCAACAATTTGCTATACTTAGAGTAATGAATAAGAATACATATATTACAACTGCAATTCCGTATGTTAATGGTACACCGCATATTGGTAACGCTCTCGATTATTTACTTGCAGATATTTGGACAAGGTATCAAAAACAAAATGGTCATAACGTCCGGTTTCAAATAGGTACAGATGAGCATGGTAACAAAAATGCCATGAAGGCTGCTGAACTCGGCTTGACACCACAGGACTATGTTGATCAAGCACATTTACCATTTAAAGCTATGGCAGAAAAAGTTGGTGCAAGCTATACAGATTTAATACGTACAAGTGATATGCATCATAAAGCAGCGGTTCAATATATTTGGAATTTACTCAAGCCACACATCTATAAGGATAGGTACGAAGGTTGGTACTGCACTGGCTGTGAGCAATTTTATACCGATAAAGAAGTTGCTGAAACAGAAGGTCTATGTCCAAACCATAAAAAAGAATATGAACATTTGAGCGAAGAAAACTACTACTTGAGAGCCAGTGACTTTACTGACCGTATTCGACAAGCGATTGAAAGTAATGAAATGGAAATTGTTCCAGAATTCCGAAAGAATGAAATCCTTGCACTGATAAAAGATGGCGTCAAGGATGTTTCTGTATCTAGGCCACGAAAAAGCTTAAGTTGGGGGGTGCCAGTACCAGATGACCCAGAGCATGTAATCTATGTCTGGATCGATGCTTTAAGTAGTTACATAACCGCACTGGGCTATCCCGATAAGCCTGATTGGCAAGATTACTGGCCCGCAAATGTCCAGGTAATAGGCAAGGATATACTGCGATTTCATGCAATTACTTGGCCAGCGATCTTATTAGGTATTGGTGCTCCTCTACCACAGAAGATTTTAGCCCATGGGTTTATAAATATTGGCGGTGGTAAGATAAGTAAAACTGTTGGTAATATTGTTTCGCCTGATGAGATAATTGACACCTATGGGCTTGACGCATTTCGGTACTTTTTTTCGATGCACATTCCCACGCAAGAAGATGGAGACTTTACTTGGGAGAAGTTTGAAAAAGCATATAATGGTGAGCTGGCTAATGATCTCGGTAACTTAGTATTTAGAGTCGGTAACATGATAAACCGCTATCAAGCAGGAGTTATTGGAGATGCCCCTCAAGGCGAACATGATATGCAAGAATACCATGAGGCAATGAAAAATTTAGAGTTCAATAAGGCAATCGACTCAGTATGGGCAACAGTTCGCTCGCTGAATAAGTATATTGATGATGTCAAGCCTTGGATGTTAGCAAAGAATAAAGATACAGACCAAGATGCTGAGGGTCATTTGAGTGAAGTATTGTCACATTGCGTTGGGAATCTACTACAAATCGGGGACCTACTGGTTCCATTCATGCCCAATACTGCAAATGCAATACATAACACCTTTGAGAGTGGAATCGTAAAGCTCCCGGAGGGAGTGTTATTCCCAAAGATACATTTGCATACAGAAGCTAATCTAGCCAAAAAAACAAATGTTAGTTGATACACATTGCCATATACATGAATCAAACTACAGGCTTCCAATTAATGATGTACTTGATAGGGCAAAGCAAGCAAATGTAATCAAGATGCTTTGTGTAGGTACGGATAGTAATAGCAGCAAAGAGGCAGTTAGTTTTTCAAAACAACACCGTGAGACATATGCAACTGTTGGTGTGCACCCTCATGAATCAACCGAAGGGTATGCAGTCGTTGAAAATCTCCTAAGTACAAAAAAAGATGAGATAGTGGCAGTTGGCGAAATAGGACTAGATTATTATTATGACAATAGTCCACGTCAGATTCAGCGGGAAGTTTTTGAGGCGCAACTACAACTTGCTGTCGATGCTGGGCTACCAGTAATTTTTCATATACGAGATAGAGTAGATAATACAAAAAACGAGTCTGTATGGAAAGATTTTTGGTCAATATTTTACAACTTTCCAAAATTGAGTGGGGTGTTACATAGCTTTACAGATAATATTAGTAATCTTGAAACAGCACTTTCAGAAGGGCTATTTATTGGTGTAAATGGCATTTCGACCTTTGCCAAAGATAAACAGGCCATGTGGGATACTATCCCGATTGAGAAGATGCTACTAGAAACAGATGCTCCCTTCTTGACTCCAGTTCCATTTCGTGGTACAGTGAATGAGCCAGCGTATGTGAGGAACATAGCGGAATATCACGCAAAGCGGCGAGGAGTAGAGCTTTCAGAGCTCGCTTTTTTAACGTCAAAAAATGCGTCAGAGCTGTTTTCGATCTAAAAATAGCTGGTCAAATGAATATGTTCGTCTGATTAAAATAGGAGAGCTATTATGGGGCAATCATCACCAATTTCACCATTAGATTCACGGAGTCATAGCTATAAGACTCCCTCTAGATCGTATGTAGACTATGACAAGTTAGCTCCGGGTGGTGAAGGATTATTGCGACGAGGTGAGGTCAGTGAGGCAACACGGGCAGCCCTAGCTGCTGCTTCTGTGGGCAGTACTGAGACACCCGATACTGATAGCTCAACACCGTTATTATATGATCATAATTTGCCGAAAGGAGAAGTTGTCGTGGATATTGAAGCTTTACGTAAAGCAGGAGAAGCTATTACGGCGGTGCGTCAAGCAGCACTCAAGGACACTGCCTAGTAGCTAGGAGAGATTTATGCCATCCATCTTGAAAAAAGCAATTAGTTTACTTATCGGAGACGATTATAGCACTGAATTCCTTAAGTTACCAAGTAGCCTTAGGCCATTTAAAAAGTTAACTGAGCGCGAATTGATTCAGCTTGAAAGTGAAATTGGGGGCACATTATTTGGTTCAATACCAACCGGTGGAAGACGTGAGTTTTTTAATCTTGATGAGAATACTTGGATATGGCACGAGGAGCTTGTTGATAGAGATGGATTGGTACATTCCACAACAACTCGATATGAAGTCCAAAAAAATAAAGTATTAAAAGCGCAAGATGGGGCTCATTACAGCTATCTAGATGGAGAAGAATTGCATAATTTTTCAGTTGCCGTACAGATGTATTATGAGCAGGTAATGCGCGGTGTATATAAGCGTGACCCTAAGACTGGCCACAAGATACTTTAACTTACGATATAATAATACAGTGACAGATAAAGAGATCTACCTTGATTATGCAGCAGCTACGCCAGTTTGTGACGCAGCACTTAGAGCTATGGAGCCTTATTATAGTAGGAGCTTTTATAATCCATCGAGTCCTTATGCACCAGCAGTCGGCGTACGTCGGGAATACGAGAATGCGAAGGGACGTCTAGCTCATACAATCGGAGCAAAAGGAGAGGAGGTCATTGTAACAGCAGGCGCGACAGAGTCAATTAATCTAGCATTTAATCATGTAAGTAGGCACGTTGTCACTTCATCAATTGAACATCCAGCAGTGATAGAGGTAGTAAAGAAATTTTCTCATACTTTTGTAGAGCCAAACAATGATGGGGTAGTATCGGTAGATTCGATCTCTAGGGCAATTACCCCAGAGACTGAGCTAATTAGTATCCAATTTGCAAATAATGAGACCGGAACAGTTCAATCGATACGTGCAATCGCAAACCTAATCGATAAACAACGCAAAGAAAGGGTGGAGCAGGGAAATACTACTCCCCTACTCTTTCACTGTGACGCCTCACAGGGTTTTGGGCAGTTAGATGTTAACGTCGCCCGACTTGGGGTTGATATGCTAACCATGAATTCAGCAAAAATCTATGGCCCTAAGCAAGTTGCACTACTCTGGACTAAAAGTACAAAACTCGTTAGTCCGGTGATACTTGGTGGCGGGCAAGAGCGAGGGCTTCGTAGTGGGACGGAAAATGTTGCCGGGTTAATTGGATTTACAGAAGCGGCAGTATTAGCACACAAGAAACAACCACGTGAATCAAAGCGACTTATTGAGCTGCGTAATAGTCTAGAAAATAGACTACTGTCCTCCTTGCCAATGGCTATTGTAATCGGGAATAAAAAAAGACGATTACCTGGTCATCTGACAATATCTTTTCCGGGAATTGATGCTGAAAGACTGGTATTCAAGCTAGAAGAAAAAGCAATCTATATAGCAACTGGCAGTGCTTGTTCGGCAAATAAGGGTATGGCATCACACGTCTTGGTTGCTTTAAAGCTTAACGAAGAGACTATTAATGGAAGTATACGATTGACCCTGGGACGACACACAACCCAAGATCAGATCGATTCGGCTAGTCGCGCGATAATCATGGCTGTAAAGCAGGAATATACACGACTTGGGATATCGATATGATCAAGGTCATATCTATATCATTTTTGATGATCTTGATCCTAGTAGTGACTGGGATAGGCATCTACTTGTCACCGAATGACTTAGCTAGTTGTGGACACTTCCCTACACAAAACGCAAACTGTCAAAAGGTTGATGCGATAGTAGCAGTCAGTGGCGGCAATACGTCTTTACGTACAAAAGGCGCAATTGAGCTATTTAAGAGGGGTTGGGCTAAATATATTATTTTTTCTGGCGATGCTCTAGATACAAAGTCACCAAGTAATGCTAGTATTATGCGTCAGCAGGCGCTGGCCGCTGGAATACCTAAAGATGTGATTATTACGGAAGACAGCTCTCAGACTACCCATCAAAATGCTAAAAAAACTAATCAATTACTTGTTGAGCATAATATTAATAGTCTAATCGTTGTAACCTCTCCTTATCATCAAAGACGCACTGCAATCGAGTTTACTAAATATACCGATCAGCATGTAAAAGTATTAAGTCATCCAATTAAAAATGATCCAGACTGGCCATGGTATTGGTGGATCACACCAAGAGGCTGGTGGTTAGCGATAGGTGAACTTGCGAAAATCAGCGCTGTTCAAGCTGGAGAATCACGATGAGCCGTGTATTTGTCGGTATGAGCGGTGGAGTAGACAGTAGCGTGTCAGCAGCAATTCTTCAACAACAGGGTCATGATGTAGTCGGTGTTTATATGAAGAATTGGACAGAGGACTTACCAGGTATGCATTGTCCATGGGCTGATGACTTAGCCGATGCGAAGCGTGTTGCTGTCAAGCTTGGAATCGATCTTAGAATTTATGATTTTCAAAAACAGTATAAAGATAGAGTAGTTGACTATATGCTTGCTGAATATAAAGCAGGCCGAACACCTAATCCAGATATAATGTGCAACCAGGAGGTTAAATTTAAACTTTTTCTTGAGGCATCTCTTGAGGAGGGCGCAGATCTGATAGCGACCGGCCACTACGCTAGTGCTCGTGACGGGCGGTTATACATGGCAAAAGATTCCAACAAAGATCAGACTTATTTCTTGTATCGAGTCACAGCTGACTCACTTAAAAAGTCAATCTTCCCATTGGGTGAATTTGTGTCAAAGACCGACGTGCGAAATAAGGCCAAGGAGTTCGGGTTAGTTAATGCCGATAAAAAAGATAGCCAAGGTATTTGCTTTGTGGGCAAAGTTGGTATTCGTGATTTTCTAAGCAGTTATGTTGAGACAAGGCCAGGAGTAATTATAGATGTTGACACTAAAGCAAAAGTCGGTCAACACGACGGTGCAATCTATTATACTCTAGGGCAAAGACATGGCCTAGACGTGGGGGGTGGCCTTCCCTACTATGTCGTTTCAAAGGACATGAAGCTCAATATAGTTTATGTAAGTCGAAACCTATCGATCCAGGAGCTGTGGCAAACAACACTAACACTATCAGATATACATGGCATCCAGAATGGAGGGCTGTCAGACGGTGAATACCTAGTAAGGATAAGACATCGTGCCCCGCTGGTGTCTGCACGGCTAACTAATAATAATATAGAGTTTAATCGACCTCAAAGAGCGCTTACCCCAGGGCAGTCAATAGTATTTTATCGCGATGATGAATGTCTAGGCGGCGGTATTATTGAATAATAAGCCTATACGGCTCGAAGTATTAATATGGATATAGGCATATCCGACAAGAGTATCAAGAAGTACACGGTCGTGACTAAAAAATTATAACAAAATATTTTTTACGACTACGTACTCTATAGATTTTGCTATAATGATAGGTAATGAATGCACAAGAAATACGCAACAACTATACACAATTCTATAAAGAACGGAATCACGCAATTATTAGTCGTGCACCCATAGTATTAGCTGACGACTCAACTACACTTTTTACTGGCTCTGGTATGCAGCCAATCATTCCTTATTTGCTTGGCAAAGAACACGAAAACGGGACTCGGCTTGTTAATTCACAGACTTGTTTACGGGCTCAGGATATCGAAGATATCGGTGATAATCGCCATACGACTTTTTTTGAAATGCTTGGTAATTGGAGTCTGGGTGATTATTTCAAAGAGCAGCAAATCAACTGGATGTGGGAATTCTTGAGCGACGTTGTTGAGCTAGACATGAGTAAGTTGTACGTGACGTGCTATAGTGGCAACGAACAATTTGGTATACCCAAAGACACCGAGGCAGCTGAGATGTGGGCGAAATTATTTGCAGCCAAGGGGCTTTCAAATGGCCAAGCCGATATCGGCTCAGAGGAAGCTGGCTATGCTCGTGGTATGAAAGAAGGTGAACGAATTTTTTACTACGATGGCAGCAATAACTGGTGGAGCCGTAATGGTAATGAAATTAATACACCAGTCGGTGATCCGTGTGGCCCGGATAGTGAAATGTTCTACGAATTTGATATTCCGCATAGTCCAGAATTTGGTGAACATTGCCATCCGAACTGCGATTGCGGACGCTTCATGGAGATCGGTAACAATGTCTTCATGGCTTACAAAAAAGTAGCGGAAGATAAGTTTGAAAAGCTTGAAAAACCAAATGTTGATCACGGCTCTGGCCTAGAACGTATTGCGGCAGCTAAGCTCAATAACCCCGATGTATTTAAGATTAGCTTGATGTGGCCAATTATCGAAAAACTTCAAAGCTTAAGCGGAAAAAACTACGATAGCCATACCGAAAGTATGCGTGTCATTGCCGATCATTTACGGGCAGCAACTTTCATGGCGGTCGATGGTTGTGCGCCAAGCAATAAGCAGCAAGGCTATGTTATGCGACGCTTGCTGCGTCGGGCAATTCGTTACAGCTTCGATCTAGGTGTCGAGCAGAATTTTATGCAAGAAATCGTGCCGATCATTGTTGGTTTATATGCGACCGATTTCCCGGAGGTTGCTAACAGGCATGATGAAGTAATTGCAGCTCTAGTTAAAGAAGAAAAGGCTTTCCGTCAGACACTACGAAAAGGCTTGAAGCAACTTGATAAGTTTGCTGAAGCCGGGCTAACTGGTGCCGAATTGTTTACCCTATATGACACTTATGGGTTTCCAGTCGAGCTATCAACTGAAGAAGCGTATAAGCAAGATATTTGGCTGTCAGAAAACTGGCGAACGGAATTTGATACACACATGGCTGAGCAGCGTGCTCGTTCACAAACTTCCGCTAAGGGTACCTTCAAAGGTGGTTTGGGTGGACAGACTTTGCAGCATAAAAAATATCATACTGCAACACACTTAATGTACCAGGCCTTACGTGATGTACTCGGTGACCACGTAATTCAACGCGGGAGTAATATCACTGAAGAGCGCCTACGTTTTGACTTTAGCCACGACAGTAAGGTTACTCGTGAGCAACTCGATCAAGTTGAAGAAATTGTAAATCATGAAATTGCTAAAGATTTACAGATTAGCTTTGCGGAATATCCAACCGAAGAAGCAACTGGGCCACTTGGTGCGCTTGGCCAATTCGGTGACCGTTACGGAGACATTGTTAAAGTCTATTCGATGAAAGACCAAGAAGCACCCAAAGACGAGCGGCCATTCAGTTTTGAGATCTGTGGTGGTCCACACGTCGACCATACTTTACAGCTATTTGAAGGCGGTAAGAAGTTTAAGATTCAAAAAGAAGAGGCCTCAAGCGCTGGCGTACGACGGATTAAAGCAATTCTAGCGTAAAATCTACTAGCATAGCCACAAGTAGTATATAATAAGAACTAACTATGGCCAGCAAAATAATTGCAAAAATTAAACAGATGCATCAAAAGCGATTAGAATCTGACGACCGTCAACACTTGGTTGCTCTTGATATTGGAACAGAATTCGTTAAGGCACTAATTGCGAAAATAGATGGCGACGACATGAAAATTGTTGGAGTTGGGCGAGCTCGCCAAAGCGTAAGTGATATGCATGCAGGAGCAATCGCTGATATCGCAGCGGTTGTTCAGAATTGTGAAAATGCAGTTGCAGATGCTGAAGATCAGGCAGGACTTCAAGCAAAGCGTGTAGTAATAGGCATCGCGGGAGAATTAGTAAAAGGTGTCACCAATACAATTAAATATAGGCGACCACAGTCAGATAAGCCACTGGATGATGCAGAGATGGAGCTGATTATCGAGAAAGTTCAGGAACGAGCACAACTTAGAGCACAAAAGCAAATTGCCCTTGAGACTGGCAACCAAGATGTTGAGATAAAGCTTGTAAACTCTGCTCTAGTGGGTATACATATCGATGGCTACAAAGTATCTAATCCAATTGGATTTCAAGGCAAGGATGTAGTTGTACAGATTTATACTGCTTTTGCCCCCATGGTACATATAGGAGCACTTGAGAAAGTTGCTGATGAACTAGCCCTCGAGTTGTTAGCTGTTGCGGCTGAACCATTTGCGGTTAGTCGAAGTGTACTCGGTGATGATGCAAATAGTAATCTAACGGCTATATTAGCAGATATTGGAGGCGGCACTACGGACATCGCCGTAATAAATGACGGTGGAGTTGAAGGTACTAAGATGTTTGGAATTGGCGGTAGGAGCTTTACTCGCACAATTTCTGCAGATATGGATCTTAGCTACGATGAGGCCGAAAAACTAAAAGTGAATCTTCAGAATAATAAGATTAAAACCAGTGTAAAAGAAGAGACCGAAAAGTCAATCAAGAAGACGTTAGAAGTTTGGTTGGCGGGAGTTGAGTTAGCACTCAGTGAGTTTGACTCGCTTGACCAGTTACCAAATAAAATCTTGCTATGTGGTGGTGGTTCGAGTCTTGATCAGCTAGTCTATGCCCTGCAGCATGAGAAATGGTATACCGACTTACCCTTTACCAAGCACCCGTCAATCCAACTAATTAAGCCAGATAGCGTTGAGGGCATAAAAGACTCGACAGGCGACGCGCTAGATCATACATTTATTACAGCACTAGGGCTTCTTCGAGTTGGCCATGATACAATTACTGGCGGCACTGACCCAGATAGCGTAAAAGAAAAACTAAATCGAATAATGAGAGTTTAATATGCAAAAAGACGTATTATATATAGATGCTGAAGATGATATAACGGCAATTATTGGCAAAATAAAATCATCAGAGAGTTCAGTAGTTGCTCTAGTGCCACCAAAACGCATAGGTGTTTTACAGAGTATAGTAAACTTACAGCTTATTTCTCGGTCTGCAAAGAAAAATCATAAAAAAATTGCATTAGTGACGGTTAATCCAGCACTAATGGCCTTAGCTGCGGCTGCAAAAATACCAGTAGCAAAAAATTTACAGAGTAAACCTGAGATTATAAAATCTCAAACTGATGACAGTATCCAAGACGATATTATCGAGGGGGCAACCGTTTCAATCGGTGATCATGCGGGTCAACAGGCGGTAGATAATAGCAAAGTAGATAAGGCCATCGATGAGCTTAGCGATGAAGTATCAAACCAAAAAGATAAAAAGTCCGACAGTCGTTCAGCCTCAAAGCCTAAAATTCCTGATTTTAATAAATTTAGAAAAAAACTAGTGTTAATAATAATAGCCGGTGTATTATTAGTCGGGTTCATTATTTGGGCTATCTTTTTTGCCCCCCGTGCAACAGTAGTCATTAGTGCAAAAACTACGAATACATCTATAAATACTCCTATAGTAATCAAAGCCGGAGCTACGACTGATTTTAAGAAAGCAATCATAAAAGCTACAAAGCTAACGGACTCAGAAGAAAAATCTATCACTTTCTCTCCCACAGGCAAGAAAGATGCAGG
>JAGQNA010000004.1:44349-46191 GCA_020428315.1 Candidatus Saccharimonadota bacterium | reverse complement strand
ATCATAAAAGCTACAAAGCTAACGGACTCAGAAGAAAAATCTATCACTTTCTCTCCCACAGGCAAGAAAGATGCAGGCGAGAAAGCTACTGGATCAGTGATACTATCGGCGCAATCAACCTCAGGTGTTACAGTTCCTGCTGGGACCAGACTTACAACTAGTGGTGGATTAGTATTCATCACCGATAGCGCTGCATTAATTCCAGCATCAACGATCTCTGCACCGGACTGTTTCCCTACCGCCTGTGAGGGTACAGCTTCCGTATCGGTGTCAGCTGCCGAGAATGGATCAAAGTACAATGCTGCCAGTGGCGCTTTGACGGGTGCTCCGAGTGGTGTGTCAGCTCAGCTTGATAATCTTACATCTGGCGGCGTTACTAGAATGGTAAGTATCGTGACTGCAGGAGACGTTCAGGCGGCTAAAAAGAAGCTTGCCGATGAAGATTCTGCCTCAGTTCGAGATGAGCTTGTGGCAAAATTTGATAAGAGCACAAAAGTGGCGACAGAGAGTTTTGTGATTGGTTACGAAAATGTAGAATCATCGCCCAGTATAGGCAAAGAGGCAAATACGGCTAAGCTTACAGCGACTGTTACCTATACAATTTACGGGGTAGATCAAGCGGAGCTGGACAGCTTCATCGGCGAATATCTAAAAACTGAGATTAATAAAGACGAGAATAGGCAACGTATATATGACAGCGGTGCAAATGAAGCATCATTTCAAGAAGTAAAAAAAGCATCAAATGGTGCAACGGCAACGCTGATTGCTACCGCTAAGATTGGACCTGATATTAAAGATAGCTATATTAAGGAACAAACAAGGGGCAAGAGATATGGTGAGATTCAGGATATCTTTAGTGGTGTTCAGGGGGTAGAGAAAGTTGATGTAAAATTCTTTCCATTCTGGGTGAATACTGTCCCTGATAATGATGCAAAAATTACTGTAGAGTTTACTGTCGATGAGTCAAGCTAGTCAGCGAATATTAGCTCTAGATATTGGAACTGTACGTACTGGTATAGCTATCGCAGATACAGCTACTAAGATAGCAATCCCGTATAGGGCTATATCCAGTCAAGATGTAGATTTGCAGCAGCATATTAAGCAGATTATTCAGGATGAGAGTATCAATGGGATTGTAGTTGGCCTACCTAGAAATCAGTCTGGTGAGACAACTAAGCAAACTGACTTTGTTAACAGGATAGCGAACGACTTACGTACGCTGGGGGTTGCTATTTTTTTTCAAGACGAATCATTAACTAGCGTTATTGCTGAGGATCGGTTGCAGGCTCGCGGTGGAAAATATACCAGAGCAGATATTGATATTGAAGCTGCAACAATAATCTTGCAGGATTTTCTAGAAAGCAATCGATTATGAAATCTAAGGTTGATAGAGATTCGGGCATTAACACAATTTCAGAACATGCAACTGGGATTACCATTAAGCCTAGAAAAAACTGGAGATTTTATCTATTTATAATAATTTGCCTAGTCTCAATAGTGCTATTGGGCATCACTGTACTGCTAAGTATTTGGTATAACAATCAGCTGAAGGCTGTCGACGTTAATAATAAGTCTATGAAAGAAATTATTATAGAAAAGGGTAATGGTCCGGCTGCGATCTCTGCTAAGCTTGAACAGTCCGGAATAATAAACAACCAGCTGGCATTTAACTGGTATGTTCGTCAAAATGGGGTGGGCGACAAACTACAGGCTGGAACCTACAGACTTGGTCCAAGTATGACAACACAAGTAGTTGTTGAGCACTTAGTTAAAGGGAAGACTGATAGCATCAATATTACGTTTTACCCAGGTGCAACACTTCGAGATAATACTGATAGACCT
>JAGQNA010000004.1:39986-44250 GCA_020428315.1 Candidatus Saccharimonadota bacterium | reverse complement strand
AGTAAGCCAAAGACGGCTGACCTTGAGGGTTATGTTTACGGAGAGACATACAACGTGCCGTCGTCCGCATCGGTGAAGCAGGTACTTGGCTATACATTCGATGAAATGTATAAGGTAGTTAAAGAGTATAAGCTAACTGATAAGTATAAAAGACAAGGACTCAGTCTATATCAGGGAATTACTTTGGCGTCAATCATACAGCGTGAGTCTTCAGGTGCGGAAGACCAGTCACAAATTGCAGGAGTATTCTACAATCGGCTAAAAATTGGTATGAATTTAG
The DNA here is from genome assembly GCA_020428315.1 of Candidatus Saccharimonadota bacterium. Classification (GTDB taxonomy): domain Bacteria; phylum Patescibacteriota; class Saccharimonadia; order Saccharimonadales; family Saccharimonadaceae; genus JAGQNA01. Next base: position 43,970 of record JAGQNA010000004.1, on the reverse strand, counting down.
GTTCAGACGTGACATATCAATACATTGCTGATAAAAATGGCCTTGAGCGAAGTCCAGATTTGAAATCGAACTATAATACTCGTATTCATTCTGGATTACCACCGGGGCCAATTGCAGTACCAGGTAAAACTGCCTTACTCGCCACTGCTAACCCAACAAAGTCAGATTATTTGTTTTTTCTGAGCGGTGATGACAATAAGACGTATTTTGGACGAACTGTTCAAGATCACGAATACAATAAACAAAAGCACTGTCAGAAGAAATGCCAGATTCTTTAGATATTAAAATATAAAAAAATATATTGACATTAAAATCAAATATTGCTAAAATAAACAGTAGCACATTTACGTATCAAGAATCCAAATTAGATATAAATCTATCATGGTGAATTTCTTACGTGAATGCGCCTACCTGAAGTGTCGAGACGGATACTAATTAGCAATTAGAGAAAAATATTAAATCAATAATCGGTCGATAAGTATCCTGTTCCTGCGAGAAGACAAGACACAATAAGGTAGCGCCCCTTGAGTAATCATTGAGGCAGGAGAGTAATAATTCGTAACAATCAAACAGATGATGTTGATTTGCATATAGCAGAATCAGCCAAGCAGCCAGTGACTGCGAAATATAAACATCAAATACGAAGACAGCAAGGTATTTCTTCTGCTAAGATTATTGTCTATATTGCAATATTTGTTGCATTTGTTGGCGTGATTGGTGTTGGTTACGAGCCAACGCAAACCTCAGCTGCTAAGTATAATACTTCAGTTTCTGCTTACTTTGATGCCAATAGCAATAAAAATACACCCTCAGTGGATGATATTGTAGCTACGGATGTCGCCGCTAATATTGCGGAGCGTGCTGATTTACCAATTGCATCTAATATTGCAAATACGTCAATATCATTAAATACTCAAAAAGAATTAGCTCAACTTGACGACGGGACAACCAAAAAGCCCCATTTAGTGACAGCAACTACTAATCAGATTGAATATTATAAGACGAAGCCAGGCGATTCAGTAGTTAATATTGCACGTAAATATGGCCGTTCGGAAGATACTATACGTTGGGCTAACGGTTTGCAGTCAGATGCAATTAAGCCAGGTACAAAGCTAAAGATATTACCTGTCGATGGTGTGATTTATACAGTAAAATCTGGTGATTCAACTAATAAAATAGCTGATCTATACAATGTAAGTGAGCAACGTATTATTGCAGTTAATGATTTAGAACTCAAAAAGCCAAAAGCGGGTCAAAAACTTATTATACCTAGTGGAGCACCACCAGTAAGACAAGATACTGTAAGTAATACGGTTCAGCAACCTAGCTATAATTACGTATCTAGGAACGGAACAGGTTTCGGCGGTAAGACATGGCACATTAAGACAGGGACACCTATGTATCCGGGTAATTCATATTATTTTGGTAACTGCACAGCCTATGCATACGATCGTCGACACGAGTTAGGTCTGCCAGTTGGACGTTGGGGGCATGCAGCTTCGTGGGCATATAATGCGAGTCAACAGGGGCTAAGAGTAGACGGTACACCTTCGGTAGGTGCAATCATTCAAAATGGTGGTGGCTATGGTCACGTAGGAGTAGTCGAAAGGGTACTATCAAACGGCGATATTTCGATTAGTGAGATGAATGCTTATGTATCTGGCGGTGGGTTTAATCAGGTAAATGGTCGAATAATTCCAAAATCATCTGTCGGACAGTATACTTACATTCACTAGTAGTTTGCTATAATAAATATAATGTTTGTTGATACAGCTAAGGTAGCAGTGGATGCCGGACGTGGCGGTAATGGCGTTGTTAGTTTTAGGCACGAGATCTATATTGATAAGGGCGGACCCGATGGTGGTGATGGCGGTCGGGGTGGCGATGTTATATTCGAAGCAGATGAAGGCTTGAATACTCTGGTTGACTTTCGATTCAATCCAATACTAAAAGCTAAGCCTGGAGGTAATGGCTCAAAGCAGAACAAGCGTGGCAAGTCGGGAGAGAGTTTAGTAGTAAAGGTACCCGTTGGCACGCTCGTAAGGCGAGATGGTAACATCTTAGCTGATTTTCTAGTTCATAAGCAACAGGCTGTAATAGCACATGGTGGCGATGGGGGTTTCGGTAACGCACATTTTAAAAGTTCAACCCGTCAGACACCGAAATTTGCAGAGACTGGTGAAGCTGGTGATAGTTTTGAGGCAGAGCTAGAGCTGAAGCTGCTAGCCGACGTTGGTCTCGTTGGATTTCCAAATGCTGGTAAGTCAACTTTTTTGAGCATAGTTTCAAATGCAAGACCAGAGATTGCCGATTATCAATTTACGACGCTCACTCCCAATTTAGGGGTTGCTGATATCGATGACGGCAGCCTATTGATTGCTGACATACCTGGACTAATAGAAGGTGCGAGTGAAGGCAGAGGTCTAGGTGATACATTTTTACGTCACATTGAACGTACGGCAGTACTTCTTCATCTCATCGATGCGTATTCCAGCGACATAGTCCTGTCGTATAAAACAATTCGAAACGAGCTGACAAGCTATAGTCAGTCACTAGCAACAAGACCAGAGATTATCGCATTGACCAAATGCGAAGGTTTAGACGATGAGATTATTGACATGCAAATTAAGGCAATCAAGGAGATCGTGGGCATTGATTGTCAGATCTATTCAATATCATCACAATCAGGTATGCAAGTAAAAGAACTACTAAGGGGACTACGGAACGAAGTAGTCGCAGAGAGAGCTAGAGTTGCCGAAGAACTAACAAATACAGATAAGGGTATCCATGTCATAGCTTTAGATGAGTCACAGCATCAGCTAGCTTGGAAAGTTCAAAGAGATGAGACCGATGGTGCTTCAACGTACACCGTTAGAGGTAAAAAGATTGAAAAGTTTGCAGCTCGTACGAATTTTGAACAATTTCAGGCAGTTAATCGACTACGTGATATTATGAATAAGATGGGTATTACACACGAGCTAAAGCGTCGAGGGGCAGAAGGAAATAGTATTATAAAGATAGGTATGGCTGAGTTTACTCTGCTCGAACAGCGTGATAGATGAAAAAATTATTATTACATTATTGGCCAGAATTAATAATCACGGTAGCTGCCTGGATAGCAGTTTGGTATTTTTTAGGCTTCGAAGCATTTATCCTTACGTTAATACTTAGCGCACTTGAGATTACCTTAAGCGCTGACAACGCAGTTGTGAATAGTAGGGTATTAATGCGCATGTCCGTTTTTTGGCAGCGAATGTTCTTAACAGTCGGAATAATTCTAGCCGTATTTGTCGTTCGGTTCGTACTTCCAATTGTTATGGTGTCTGTAGCAACTGGATTAAGCGTTGGTGAAATATATAATCTTGCACTTAATAATCCTGAAGAGTACGGCAGCAAGCTGCATGAAGTCGCGCCATTGATTGATGGATTTGGTGGATTTTTCCTTTTGATGGTAGCACTCTATTTCTTTGTAGACCGACGTCGTGAAAATCATACTCGATGGCTTGAAAATATTGAGACTGCCGCAGTACGATTCGCAGTTGTTCCGTTAGCAAAGACGATTATAATTGCAATTTTGTACGGTGCAGTATTATTTTTCCTACCGTCAGAGAATCGTCAGCCAGTTGGGATTGCGATGATGCTCGGTATTTTACTCTACGCTAGCTTACATGGGGTGACTTTGGCAATGGAACGAGTCAATGAGGCTAAGAACGCAAAGAGTAACGTTAGACAGCTCACTGGCTGGACAGCTTTTGCTTTATTTATGTATCTTCAAGTGCTAGACGCGAGCTTCTCTTTGGACGGGGTTGTCGGCGCCTTTGCACTAACTAATCAAATTGTAATTATCATGGCAGGTTTAGGCATCGGTGCGTTATGGGTGCGAACGATGACAATTTATATGGTTCGTCATAATACTTTACAGACTTACAAATATCTTGAGTCGGGTGCACATTGGGCAATTATTGCTTTGGCTACCGTAATGAT